>DASSXE010000184.1:0-6511 GCA_035704125.1 Arthrobacter sp. | reverse complement strand
TTCCAGGGCCGCGGCGGTGAAGGCTTCCGGGGTGAACCCGCCGGAGAGGTCCATGGCCCACGGCCGGGTCCCGGCGAACAGCGACCGGACCAGCACCTGGACGCCGGCCACGAACTGCACCGGCAGCGCCAGCAGCCACTGCCCTTCGCCTTTGAGCGCCATTGCCGTCGCCATCGAGGAAGCCGCCAGGGCATCCACGGTCAGGACCGTCGCCTTGGGGCTTCCGGTGGAACCGGAGGTGCGGACCACCACGGCGGCGTCCTCGACGCCGGGGGTCTCCACCGGCCGGACGGCCGGGGAGCCGTCGGCGCCGGCGGAGAGTTCGACGGCGGGACCCTCGCCGCGGAGGGCCGCCGCCAGGGCTGCGAGGGCGGGCTCGATATTCACGGCTCCGGAAGTCATGGCAGCGCCTTAGAAGTAGTACGGAAACTTGGACCAGTCAGGATCGCGCTTTTCCAGGAAGGCCTCCTTGCCTTCCACCGCCTCATCCGTCATGTACGCCAGCCGGGTCGCCTCGCCGGCGAACACCTGCTGGCCGGCCAGGCCGTCGTCGGCGAGGTTGAAGGCGAACTTGAGCATCCGGATGGCCTGCGGGGACTGCCTTGCGATGTCCGCCGCGTACTCGAGGGCGACCTCCTCGAGCCGTTCGTGGTCCACGGCCTCGTTGACCGCGCCCAGCCGGACCATGTCCTCGGCCGAGTACTCGCGGGCCAGGAAGAAGATCTCACGGGCGGCTTTCTGGCCGATCTGGCGGGCCAGCAGGGCGGAGCCGTAGCCGGCGTCGAAGCTGCCCACCGTCGCGTCGGTCTGCTTGAACTTGCCGTGCTGCCGGGAGGCGATGGTCAGGTCCGACACCACGTGCAGGGAGTGCCCGCCGCCGGCGGCCCAGCCGTTGACGACGGCGATAACCACCTTGGGCATGGTCCGCATCAGCCGCTGGACCTCCAGGATGTGCAGCCGGCCGGCGCGGGCCGGGTCGATGGTCTCCTTGGTCTCGCCCTCCGCATAGCGGTAACCGTCGCGCCCACGGATCCGCTGGTCACCGCCCGAGCAGAACGAGTGGCCGCCGTCCTTGGGGGAGGGGCCGTTGCCGGTGAGCAGCACCGTCGCCACGTCCGGCGTCATCCTGGCGTGGTCCATCACCCGGTACAGTTCGTCCACGGTGCCGGGCCGGAACGCGTTGCGGACCTCGGGCCGGTTGAAGGCGATCCGCACCGTCGGCAGGTCCCGGACCACGGAGCCGTCGGCGTCGCGCTCCACCTGCCGGTGGTACGTCATGTCCTGCAGGTCGAACCCGGACACGGTGCGCCAGCGGGAAGGGTCAAAGACGTCGGATACCTTGGCGGGGATTTCGTTGCTCACCCTCCGAGTCTAGTAATCGGCTCAGCTGATGCAGAACTCATTGCCCTCCGGGTCCGCCATGGTGTGCCAGGAATGCGGGCCCTCGTTGGCGGTCCAGAGATAGGTGGCGCCCCGCGCTTCGAGGCCGGCCCTCACCTGGTCCTTGTCCGCCCCGGCGAGATTGAGGTCCCAGTGCACCCGGTTCTTGCCGGTCTTCGGTTCCGCGGAGGCCTGGAACAGGATCCTGCGGGTCGCCGGCTTGACGCCCAGGTCCTCGGGTGGTCGGATCGCGGCACCGGTCCGCCAGACCAGCTTCCCGCCGTGCCGGAGGGTGTCCGCCTCCGTCGCGAAGCCCTGTTCGATCATCGACCGGATGAAGTCCTCGTCCTGCGGTTCCACGGCCCAGTCCAGGGTCTCGGCCCACCAGTCGGCCAGGCCATGGGGATCCGTGCAGTCAACAGCTATCTGGATGTTCAATGCCATGGGAAAAAACTACGACGGCGGACCGGCATGCGCCAGAGCAGCGGCAAGGAATGGCGGCGTCCAGGGCGGAAGCTACTGCAGCCGGTCCAGGACCTCCGGTGGAATGGCGTAAATGAAGATCACGGCCAGCAGGTTCTTGGAGGCGTGCACGAAGTAGGAAAACATCAGGTTCCTGCCGGTCCACACGTACACGAACACCAAGGTGGCGCCCATGGCGACGTACGGCATCAGCACCGGCAGGGTCAGCGCCTCCTGGCCGACGATGTGCAAGGCCGCGAACAGCACAACGGACAGGGCGCAGCAGATCCAGACGTTGATCCTGCGGCTGAGCTTGCCGATCAGCAGGTGGCGGAAAATGTACTCCTCCACGAACGGGCCCACGACCACCAGCAGCGGAACCATCAGCCAGACCGGGACCTGCTGCATCAGGGCCTGCAGGCCGGCCTGGTTGGCGGAGGTTTGCGGCGGGCCGGTCACGGCCACCAGGACGGCGGTCAGGATCATGGCGGCGACCACCGCAGCCGGGACCATCAGCAGCGTGAACCACGGCCGCGTGGCCAGGACGCGCAGGTCCCGCCAGGCGACGCGGCGGGCCGCCGCCAGGGCCAGGAGGCCGATGACGCCGTAGAACACCAGGTTGATGGCGTACGAGGCCACCGCCGGGTTGGGGGAGAGCCGCAGCACGATGGGAGCCAGCAGATCCGCGGCGGTGGCGAAAAATGCGGCCACCGCCACGTAGATCCCCGCCGTGGCGAAATCCAGCCGCGAAAAGGCGTAGAGGTCCGGACGCGGTGCCGGCAGGTGACGGAGAGCGGTGCCCATGGAACCAGCCTAACCGCGACCCGGCGGGTGTTGCCCGCGTCACGGTCGGGGCGGAGGTGCTAGTACGATGGATGAGCCGCGCGACCCTGGGCCGCAGCCGGCTCCGGTGCCACCGCTGACCCCGCTTGCCGGGGAAACCGTGCTGCCGTGTGCCCGGACCCGCCGCCTCGTCCCGGCTAGACCCCGACCCGCAAGGAACAGCTGTGCCACAAAGTATTTCCACCGAAACCCAGAACGCGGCAGCGCAACCCGCCGTCGTCGATTCCACCCTCAGCGCCGAGGGCTACAAGAAAACCCTGAGCGGCCGCCAGGTCACCATGATCGCCATGGGCGGCGCGATCGGCGTCGGCCTCTTCATGGGCGCCGGCGGACGGCTCGCCTCCACCGGCCCGGCCCTGATCTTCTCCTACGCCATTGCCGGCGTGATCGCGTACCTGCTGATGCGCGCCCTGGGCGAACTGATCATGTACCGCCAGACCTCCGGCTCCTTTGTCAGTTACGCCGGTGAAATGTTCGGCAAGAAGGGCGCCTACCTCTCCGGCTGGATGTACTTCATCAACTGGGCCATGACCGGCATCGCCGAGCTGATCGCCATCGGCCTGTACTTCCAGTTCTTCTTCCCCAACGTGCCGGTGGAACTGACCGCCATTGCCGCTTTGCTGCTGCTGGTGGGCGTAAACCTGCTCAGCGTCAAGGCGTTCGGTGAATTCGAGTTCTGGGCCTCGGTCCTCAAGGTCACGGCGATCCTGATCTTCCTGGCCGTCGGCACGTTCATGGTGGTCACCAATGCCAAGGTCGGCCCGGGCCACGCGTCGGTGAACAACCTCTTCGCGGGCGACGGCGGCATGTTCCCCAAGGGGGCGCTGGTGATGATCCTGGTGCTGAACGCCGTGATCTTCGCCTACAACGCCATCGAACTGGTCGGCATCACCGCCGGCGAGATGGAGGACCCGGCGAAGGAGGTCCCGAAGGCCATCCGCGCCGTCGTGATCCGCATCGTGGTGTTCTACGTCGGCTCCGTCACCCTGCTGGCCATGCTGCTCCCGTCCAACCAGTACAAGGCGGGCGAGTCGCCGTTCGTGACGGTCTTCGGCCAGATGGGGCTGCCCTGGATGGGCGACGTGATGAACATGATCGTCATCACCGCGGCGCTGTCCTCCAGCAACTCGGGCCTCTACTCGATCGGCCGGATCTTCCGGACCATGGCCAACAACGGCCACGCCCCGCAGTGGCTGACCCGGATGTCCAAGAGCCACGTCCCGTACGCGGCCATCCTGGCGATCGGCGCGGTCTACCTCGTCGGCATCCTGCTCAACATCTGGCTCGGCGGTTCCCACGCCTTCGACCTCGCCCTGAACACCGCCTCGATCGGCGTCATCTTCACCTGGGGCTCGATCTTCGCCAGCCAGATTGCGCTCCGCAAGATCAAGGGCAAGGTCTCGTCCCTGCCGATGCCGGGCTCGCCGTGGACCAGCTGGGCGGGCCTCGTGGCCCTGCTGGCGATCACGGTGCTGATCGGTTTCGACACCATGACCAGCAAGACTGGGGAGGTCTTCCAGCTGGGCCTGTGGACCCTCGCGACCATCCCGTTCTTCGCGGTGGTGCTGTGGCTCGGCTGGCAGAAGGTCAAGCACAACGAACCCAAGAGCGAGCTGTACAGCTAAACGCCCGGGCCCGGACCTGACCACGGCGGCTGCCGGTGCCTTGCGCGCCGGGGCCGCCGTCGCCGGTTTAGCCGCGGTTAACCCGCATGGTGTCAGTTCTTCAGGTGGCGGGCGAAGTGGTCCTCGATTCGCTGCCAGGCCTCCGGCGCCGACGCCGGGTCGGGACCGACGCCCATGACCCGCAGCAGCGGGCGCAGCGGCCGGGGGCCGGCCTCGGTTTCGTTGAGGAAGGCGTGCCCCGCCGTCGGGAATTCCTTCACGTCATGGGCGACGTTGAGGCGTTCCAGGACATCCGAGAGCTGGCCCGCCGCCCCGGGCAGGCCCCGGTCCTTGCCGCCGAAGTTGGCGACGATCGGGCAGGCCCCGGCCAGTTCGCGCTCCGGGTTCTTCGGCAGCCGGCCGTAGTTCACCGCGGCCGCATCGAAGCCGTCGTTGGCCAGCAGCAGGGCGAAGCCGCCTCCCATGCAGAAACCGATGACGCCAACCTTGCCTGTGGTGCGCCCGGAATCCAGCAGCCACTGCCTCGCGGCCGCGAGATCGGCAAAGGCCCGGCCCCCGCCGGTGGTGAGCGAGCGCATGGTGGAGACCAGGCAACGGCGGGCGCCGCCGTCGCTGAAAAGGTCCACGGCCAGGGTGAGATAGCCGGCCGCGGCCATCCGGTCCGCGTGGCGCACAGTAATCTCGTCCAGGCCGAAGGCTTCATGGACCATGAGCAGGGCCGGGAACGGACCCTCGCCTTCGGGGGTGGCGAGATAGCCCCGGAGCGTGCGGGACCCGTCGGGGCCGGAGGCGGCGCTGAGATCCACGTTGTGCAGATCAATCGTGCCGGCTTTGCTGCGGGCTGCATTCCTGGCCATGGGTGCTCCTCGGTCGATCGCTGGGGGCAGGGCTTCCTGTCCGGCCATTCTTGCACTGCCGTCAATCGTCCCCGGCCCGGCGGCCCTCGCTCGTCGGGGGCGGATGCAAGAACGACGCCGGGCACGCCCCCAAAGGAGTGCCCGGCGTCGCCGGTTTGCGTCGCGTCAGGAAGAGCTAGTCCCGCTTGACCGAATCCTTGACGTTCTCGCCGACCTTCTTGGCGTCCGAGACGACCTGGTCCTTCTGGCCTTCGGCCTTCAGCCGGTCGTTTCCGGTGGCGTTCCCGGCAGCTTCCTTGGCCTTGCCGCCGAGGTGCTCCGCTTCATTCTGAATCTTGTCTCCCAGACCCATGATGTGACCCGCCTTTCGCTTCCGAATGAAATTCGATGTTTTTTCACCCTAACACAAAGCATGCTTACTAATTCAAGGCCGGTCGCGGGAAATCCGTTCCCGCCGCTCAGGGACCGGCCCGCGACCCGGGCTAGGCTCGTTGCCATGAGAACCGGCAAGCCCAAAGTGACCGCCCCGCGACTTCCCGCCGTCCGGCTGGCTGACCTCCGGCCCGATCCGGAGCCGGCCTTCCGGCGCGGCGAACGCTACGACGGCGTCGCCTACCACCGGGCGGTGGCCGACGGCCTGGAACTCAGCGGGACGGACTTCGTCGAATGTGACTTCGCCGGTGTGTCCTTCCACGAAACCCAGCTGCGCGGCGCCGGTTTCCGGGACTGCGTCCTGGCCGACATGGTCGCTCCGGTGCTGACGGCGGCGAGGGCCGGGCTGCGCGACGTGGAGATCCGCAATCCCCGCTGGGGATCCGCCGAACTATACGAAAGCCGCTGGCAGTCGGTGCGGATCGACGGCGGCAAGCTGGACTACGTCAACCTGCGCGGCGCAACCCTGACGGACGTGCAGATCAGCGACTGCATCATCAGCGAGCTGGACCTCGGCGCCTGCACGGCCACCAGGGTGGTGCTGAAGGACTGCACCGTCGGCAGTCTCGACTTCAGTAGCGCCAGGCTCAAGGATGTTGACCTGCGCGGCACCGAGTTCCGCTCGGTCAGCGGCCTGGGCAACCTTTCCGGGCTGGTCATCGACGAGTACCAGCTCAGCCTGCTGGCACCCCTGCTGGCCGGCCACCTGGGCATCACCGTGGCCTGAGCGGCCGCCGGCGTCATCCTGGCGCTTGCGGTTGACCCAGATGTCCTGCCGTGTAATCTTTATAGAACGAACGGTCGGTAATTTATTCTGCTGCCGCCCCTGTTTTCTTGGTGAAGGATGTTCTCATGGTTGAGGCTTTTCTTGTTGGCGGTGCCCGCACCGCGGTTGGCCGGTACGGGGGAGCC
>DASSXE010000173.1:0-2718 GCA_035704125.1 Arthrobacter sp. | reverse complement strand
GAAAGCAGGATAGGCACCGGCCAGGCCAGGACTATCGCCAGGACCGCCAGAAAGTATGAGGTCCAGAACACCGGTGTTAGTTGTGACCCAGCAGTTTGCGGAGGGTCTCCGCCTCGGTGGCGGAAACGGAGCCGATGAAGCGCGCCAGGACGGCTTCCCGGTCCGGGGCGGACCCGAGAACCTCGTGCATCAGTTCCGCGGTGTGGTCGGCGCGGCTGGAAACGGCCTGGTAGCGGTGCGGGCGGGTGCCGCGTTCACGCTCCACGAGGCCCTTGCGTTCCAGCCGGGACAGGACTGTCAGCACCGTGGTCACGGCCAGGTCCTTGCCTTCATGGCCCTCGGTGCCGCCGGGCGCCCGGGTGTTCAGCGCCAGCAAGTCGCGGAGGGTGTTGGCCGTCGCGGCCTCCTGCCCTGCCCAGAGCAGGTCCATTACTGCCCGTTCCAGTTCGCCCAGACTTGCCATTGCGTGTGTCCTTCTTGAGTGCCCTTCGCCGGCCGGTGCCGCGGAAGGATGGTGAATACTTCAGCTTTCAATTTACCGTGTTTTGCGCGGAGTTTCTACATGAGGTAGAACACCCGGCTCCGGGCGTGTCGCCGCCGGGGTGCAGTATTCATTGCGGCGGACAGTGAGGCGTGCCACGCTGGGTTCGTGAGACCCGTTCAATGTTCTACACTCTGTAGAAGTAGCATTTCTACGTAACGTAGAAGACTCCCGGGAACCTAACTAAAGGACCGCCATGGACGCCTTGGAAATTGCACGCTGGCAATTCGGCATTACCACCGTCTACCACTTCATGATGGTGCCGCTGACGATCGGACTTGGCCTGGTCGTGGCGGTGATCCAGACGCTGTGGTACCGCACCGGCAGGCCGGAGTACCTGCGGATGACCAAGTTCTGGGGCAAGCTGTTCCTGATCAACTTCATCATGGGCGTGGCCACCGGCATTGTGCAGGAATTCCAGTTCGGCATGGCCTGGAGTGAATACAGCCGCTTCGTCGGGGACGTCTTCGGTGCCCCGCTGGCGCTTGAGGCGCTGCTGGCGTTCTTCGTCGAATCCACCTTCCTGGGCCTCTGGATCTTCGGCTGGAAGCAGCTCCGCCGCGGCGTGCACCTGGCCTGCCTGTGGATCGCCGTGATCGGCTCGGCGCTGTCGGCCTACTTCATCATCGTGGCCAACAGCTGGATGCAGCACCCGGTGGGCGTTGAGATGATCAACGGCCGGCCCGTCATGACCGATGCCTGGGCCGTCTTCACCAACAACACCGCCCTGGTCGCTGTACCCCACACACTCTTCGGCGCCCTCGCCGTCGCCGGCGCCTTCCTGCTCGGCATCGCCTGGTACCACCTGTGGCGCCGCCGGCACGACGGGATCGACACCGTCGGCACCGACGGCAAGGTGATCCCCGGCGAATCCGCCATCCCCGGCCGGGACCGTGCCGACCACGCCGTCTGGATCCGCTCGCTGCGGATCGGCGCCGTCGTCGCGATGATCTCCTTCGCCGGCACCGCCGTCACCGGCGACCTGCAGGGCAAGCTGATGTTCGTCCAGCAGCCGATGAAGATGGCCGCCGCGGAAGCCGCCTGCCACGACGGGACCGGGTTCTCCATCCTGAGCATCGGCAACGTCGGCTCCAAGAACTGCGACGACGTCGTTGCCGTCATCGAGGTGCCCGGGCTGCTCTCCTTCCTGGCCAAGGGCGACTTCAGCACCGAGGTCAAGGGCGTCAACAGCCTGCTGGAGCAGTACAAGGCCGACTATGGCACCCACCTGCCGGACAGCCCGATCTACGGCGACCGGGCGGGACGGGAAATCCAGTACGTGCCGGTCATGGAGGTCACCTACTGGGGCTTCCGGATGATGATCGGATTCGGCGGGGTGGCTGCGCTGGCCGCCGCGGCCGCGCTCTGGGCCACCCGCAAGGGCACCGTGCCCGCCTCCCGGGGGCTGATGCGGCTCGCCGTGGTCGGCATCCTCGCGCCGTTCGGCGCCAACGCCGCCGGCTGGATCTTCACCGAGATGGGCCGGCAGCCGTTCGTGGTCGCCCCGAACCCGGATGCCAGCGGCATCGACCAGGTGTTCATGTTCACCGCCGCGGCGGTTTCCCCCGGCGTCTCCGCCGGTGAGCTCGTGACCTCCCTGGTGGTCCTGACCGCCGTCTATGCGCTGCTGCTGGTGGTGGAGGTGAAGCTCCTGGTCAAGTACGTCCGCGGCGGTGTGGTGTCCGCGATGCCCGAACTCGCCCACGCGCCGGTGGGGGAGAACGAGGACCAGACCCCGCCCGGCGGCACCACCGGGACGCCGGACGCCGACGACGTCCTGGCCTTCGCGTACTAACGACCCCCGACACGTAACAGAGGACACCCAGCATGGAACTGCTCCCCACGATCTGGTTCATCGCCATTGCGGTGCTGTGGACCGGCTATCTCTTCCTCGAAGGCTTCGACCTCGGCGTCGGAATGCTGATGAAGGTCTTCGCCCGGAACAACACCGAACGCCGGGTGCTGCTGAACACCATCGGCCCGGTCTGGGACGGTAACGAGGTATGGCTGCTGACAGCCGGCGGCGCCACCTTCGCGGCCTTCCCGCTCTGGTACGCCTCGCTGTTCTCCGCCCTCTACCTGCCGCTGCTGCTGGTCCTGGTGGCACTGATCTTCCGGGCCGTGGCGTTCGAATACCGCGGCAAGGTGGACACCCCGCAATGGCGGGCCCGCTGGGA
>DASSXE010000086.1:0-2353 GCA_035704125.1 Arthrobacter sp. | reverse complement strand
CGCGAGCTGGAATTCATGGCCCGGAACGAACAGATCGGGCACCTGATTGACGTGCTCATCCGCCGCACGTCACTGGCCTTCCGCGGCCTGGTGACCGGTGAGCTCCTGAACGAGGTCGCCGACGTCCTGGCCGTGCCCCTTGGCTGGGTCTCCGCCGCCCGCGCCACCGAAATCGAGCACGCACAGGAGGTGCTGCAACGTTTCCACGGCGTCCAGGTCCACAGCCTGGTCGCCTAAGACTTGCGCGCCCGGGTCAGTCTTCCGGGCGCAAAGACTGCCGCAGTTCGCTTAGGGGCTCCGGCAGTGTCCGGCCGGCAGCGCGAAAACCGCTGCCGGCCCAACGTCCCCTCAAACCCGCGAGGGACGACAACAGAAAATAGAGGAGTCAAAGATGTCTCTTGGAATAGTTTTCCTGTCCGAAGTATTCGGCACCGCAATGCTGACCCTGCTGGGTTGCGGCGTTGTGGCCAACGTTGCGCTCAAAGGCACCAAGGGCAACAACGGCGGGTTCCTGATGGTGACCTGGGGATGGGGCATCGCCGTCTTCTGCGGTGTCTTCGTCGCCGCAAAATCGGGCGCACACCTGAACCCGGCCGTGACCTTCGGACTTCTGCTCAACGGCAAGAAGGAGTACGCCCCCGGCGTCGCCGTCGACTTCGGGTCCACCCTGACCTACTTCGGTGGCGAACTGCTCGGCGCCTTCCTGGGCGCCGTTGTCATGTGGCTCGCACACAAGCAGCACTTCGACGTTGAGCCCGAGCCCGCTAGCAAGCTGGGCGTTTTCTCCACCGGCCCGGCCATCCGCTCCACGCCGTGGAACCTGATCACCGAAATCATCGGCACCTTCGTCCTCGTCTTCGTCATCCTGACGTTCGGCGGGACCCCCTCCGGGCTCGGGCCGCTGGCCGTCGCGCTGCTGGTGGTCGGCATCGGTGTCTCCCTCGGTGGCCCCACCGGCTACGCCATCAACCCTGCCCGTGACCTTGGCCCGCGCATCGCCCACGCGCTGCTCCCGATCAAGGGCAAGGGCTCCTCGGACTGGAGCTACTCCTGGATTCCGGTCGTAGGACCGCTGATCGGCGGCGGGCTCGCCGGCATCGTGGCGGCCGTGGTGCCGATCATCGCCACCGCAACAGCCGCCTAAAAGATCCACACCGTACGCATTGAATTCAACCGCAGGCCCTCAAGACAAGGACGTCAACGTGAACCAGTATGTAATCGCCATTGACCAGGGAACCACCAGCACCCGCGCCATCGTGTTCGACCACAGCGGCAACATCGTCTCCTCCGGCCAGATGGAACACGAGCAGATCTTCCCGCAGGCAGGCTGGGTGGAGCACGACCCGGCCGAAATCTGGAACAACACCCGCGAAGTCATCGCCTCGGCCCTGTCCAAGGCGAACCTGACCCGCCACGACATCGCCGCCGTCGGCATCACCAACCAGCGTGAAACCGCCGTGGTCTGGGACAAGACCACCGGCAAGGCCGTCTACAACGCGATCGTCTGGCAGGACACCCGCACCCAGTCGATCGTCGACGAGCTCGCCAAGGACGGCGGCCCGGAACGCTTCAAGCAGAAGGTCGGCCTCCCGCTGGCCACCTACTTCTCCGGCACCAAGATCAAATGGATCCTGGACAACGTCGACGGCGCCCGCGCCAAGGCCGAAGCCGGCGACCTGGTCTTCGGCAACACCGACAGCTGGGTGCTGTGGAACCTTACCGGCGGAACCGACGGCGGTGTGCACGTCACCGACGTCACCAACGCCTCACGGACCATGTTCATGGACCTTGAGACGCTGTCCTGGGACCAGGAAATCCTTGACGCCTTCGGGGTTCCGGCCTCGATGATGCCGGCCATCAAGTCCTCCTCGGAGGTCTACGGCACGGTGCACACCTCGCAGCTGCTGCGCGAAGTGCCGGTCGCCGGCATCCTGGGCGACCAGCAGGCGGCCACCTTCGGCCAGGCCGCGTTCGAGGCCGGCGAGGCCAAGAACACCTACGGCACCGGCTGCTTCCTGATCTTCAACACCGGTGAGGAGATCGTCCACTCCAAGAACGGCCTGCTGACCACGGTCGGCTACAAGCTCGGCGACGCCAAGCCGCACTACGCCCTGGAAGGTTCGATCGCCGTGACCGGTTCGCTGGTGCAGTGGCTGCGCGACAACCTGGGCATGATCAGCAGCGCCCCCGAGGTGGAGAGCCTCGCCGCTTCGGTCAAGGACAACGGCGGCGTGTACATCGTGCCGGCATTCTCCGGCCTGTTCGCTCCCTACTGGCGGTCGGATGCCCGCGGCGCGATCGTCGGCCTGACCCGGTTCGTGAACAAGAACCACATCGCCCGCGCGGCGCTGGA
>DASSXE010000064.1:0-7930 GCA_035704125.1 Arthrobacter sp. | reverse complement strand
CGGTGCCTCGTCCGCCGATGCTGCCCCGCCTTCGACGCCGCGGCAGGTCCAGCTGCCGGAGGAATACAAGCGGGCCGGCGACGCCGAACTGGGCACCAGGATCCGGGCCGCCAAAGCCGCGCTGGGGGAGCGGGCCGTGATTCTGGGCCACTTCTACCAGCGCGACGAGGTGGTCGAGTACGCGGACTTCGTGGGGGACTCCTTCCAGCTCGCCAACGCCGCGCTGACCCGGCCGGACGCGGAGGCAATCATCTTCTGCGGCGTACACTTCATGGCCGAGACCGCGGATATCCTCTCCCGGCCGGACCAGGCCGTGATCCTGCCCAACCTCGCCGCGGGCTGCTCAATGGCGGACATGGCGGACATCGATTCGGTCACCGAATGCTGGGAGCAGCTGGAGGAACTGTTCGGCACCGAACCCGACGCCGAGGGCCGGGTGCCGGTCATCCCCGTCACCTACATGAACTCCTCGGCCGCGCTGAAGGGATTCTGCGGCGACCACGGCGGGATCGTCTGCACCTCCTCCAACGCCGCCGCGGTGCTGGAGTGGGCCTTCCAGCGCGGCCAGCGGGTGCTGTTCTTCCCGGACCAGCACCTGGGCCGCAACACGGCCAAGGCGATGGGCGTGCCGCTGGAGCAGATGCCGATGTGGAACCCGCGCAAGGACCTCGGCGGGAACGCCGCGCAGACCCTGCAGGACTCCCGCGTGATCCTGTGGCACGGCTTCTGCTCCGTGCACAAGCGCTTCACCGTGGCCCAGATCGAGAAGGCCCGGGCGGATTTCCCGGACGTGCGGGTCATTGTGCACCCCGAGTGCCCCATGGAGGTGGTGGACGCCGCGGATGCCGCCGGGTCCACGGACTTCATCCGCAAGGCCATCGCCGCGGCCACCGAGCCCACGGTCTTCGCCGTCGGCACCGAGATCAACCTGGTCAACCGGCTGGCCGCCGAGTACCCGCAGCACACCATCTTCTGCCTGGACCCGGTGATCTGCCCCTGCTCCACGATGTACCGGATCCACCCGGGCTACCTCGCCTGGGTGCTGGAGGCGCTGGTCCGCGGTGAGGTCGTCAACCGGATCACCGTGGCGGACGACGTCGCGGCCCCGGCCCGGGTGGCGTTGGAACGCATGCTGGCGGCGCGGCCGTGACCAGGCGGCTCGTCGTCGTCGGCAGCGGCATCGCCGGGCTGTACGCTGCCCTGCTTGCCGCCGACGCCGCCACCGGCCATGACGTGGAGGTGGTGCTGCTGACCAAGGGAACCCTCGAGGACAGCAACACCGCCTACGCCCAGGGCGGCATCTCGGCGGTGCTGGAACCGGGGGAGGCCGCGCCGGGGGACTCCGTGGCCGCGCACATCGCGGACACCCTGGCCGCGGGCGCCGGCTTGAATGACCCGGACGCGGTCCGGGTTCTTTGTACCGAAGCGGTCCTTGACATCGCCGGACTGCGCCGCTTCGGCGTGGAGTTCGACGCCGCTGCCGGCGGCGGACCGGCGCTGGGGCTGGAGGCCGCGCATTCCGCGGCCCGCATCCTGCACGCCGGCGGGGACGCCACGGGTGCATGCATCGCCCGCGGGCTGTCGGCTGCCGTCCTGGCCCGCGCCGGCGGGGACGCGCTGCGGGTGGAGACCGGGGCATTCGTGACCGAAGTCCTGCGCGGCGCCGGGGGTGCCCGGACCGTGCCCGCGGGTGCGGTAAGCGGCGTCGCCTACCTGGCCAATGGTGCACTGCACCGGCTGGACGCCGACGCCGTGCTGCTCGCCACGGGCGGTGCCGGCCGGCTGTTCGCCCGCACCAGCAACCCCGGGGTGGCCACCGCCGACGGCCTCGCCCTGGCCTGGCGCGCCGGTGCCGCCGTCCGGGACCTGGAGTTCTACCAGTTCCACCCGACCACCCTTGCCGCTGCCGAAGAACCCGGCGGCCCGCCGGCGCTGCTGATCTCCGAGGCGGTCCGCGGCGAGGGCGCCGTCCTGCTCGACGCCGCCGGCTACCGCTTCATGCCCGACTACCACCCCGACGCCGAACTGGCCCCGCGCGACGTCGTCTCACGCAGCATCGCGCTGCACCTTGCGGCCGCCGGGCTTCCCGCGGACAGCCCGGTGTACCTCGACGCCCGGGGCATCGAAGCCACCCGCGGTACGGGTTTCCTGGCCCGGCGGTTCCCCACGATCACGGCCCGCACCCGTGCGGCCGGGTACGACTGGACAGCCGAGCCGCTGCCCGTCTCACCCGCTGCACACTACTGGATGGGCGGGGTAGCGACGGACCTGTCCGGACGGACGTCGGTGCCGGGGCTCTATGCGGCCGGTGAGGCGGCCTGCACCGGGGTGCACGGCGCGAACCGACTGGCCAGCAACTCGCTGCTGGAAGGGCTGGTTTTCGGGCGGCGGGCGGTGGAATCGTTCCTGGGTGCCGGCCCGTCGCACGACGGCACTGGGACAGTAACCCCACCGGCCGGCCTGCCCGGTGGTCTTGTGCAGACCGGGCCTGGCCCGGGGTTGTTTTCGCGGGAGGCTCTGGCGCGGTTGATGACCGGGGCTGCCGGGGTGCTGCGCTCGGGGGCTGACCTCGATGCCGCGGCTGCCCAACTGGCTGCCTGGGCCGGTGTTGTTCGTCCCGAGACTGTGACCGACACATGCCTGGACCAGTCCGAGCACGAGGACAGGAATTTGCTGCTGGCCGCCCGGCTGCTGGTGGAAGCGGCCCGGGCCCGGGCCGGCTCCCTCGGTGCCCACTTCCGTGCGGACGCCGGCAGGGCCCCCGGGCCCTTCCCCGCGGTACCCGCAGCCCCCGCCCGATCACCCTTGCCCGCCGGAACCTACGGCCACCGGCACGGCGCCGTATCCCGCCCGAAACAAAGGATCTCCTCATGACAGCACCCACAGAAGCCCGCCCCGGCGCCCTCCCGGCGCCGGCCCTGGAAGGCACCCTCCCGGCAGCCGCCGTCGACGCCGTCCTCCGGGCGGCGCTCGCGGAGGACGCCCCCTACGGTGACATCACGTCGCAGACGCTCATTCCCGCCGGCGCCCGGGCCACGGCGGTGCTGGCGGCCCGGGTGCCCGGGGTCTTCAGCGGCGGCCAGGTCTTCGCCGCGGCCATGACGCTGGCCGACCCCGGCGCCGTCGTGGACCTGCTGGTGCCCGACGGCGCCGCGTTCGGCCCCGGCGCCGCCCTGGCCCGCGTGACCGGCAATGCCCGTTCCGTGCTGCTGGCCGAACGCGTGGCCTTGAACCTGGTCCAGCGGATGAGCGCGATCGCAACCGCCACCGCGGAGTACGTCGGCCTGGTCGCCGGCACCCGGGCACGGATCACGGACACCCGCAAGACAACGCCGGGGCTGCGGGTGCTGGAGCGCTACGCCGTCCGCTGCGGCGGGGGCGCCAACCACCGTTTCGGCCTCTCGGACGCCGTCCTCGCCAAGGACAACCACCTTGCCGTCCTCACCGGGGGAGACCCGGCCAGGCTCACCGCCGTGCTGCTGGAGGCGAAGGCCCGGCTGGGGCACACCACCCACTTCGAGGTCGAGGTGGACAGCATGGACCAGATCGAACCGGTGCTGGCCGCCGGGGTGGACACGATCATGCTGGACAACTTCACGCTGATGGAGCTGGCCGACGGCGTGGAGCTCATCGCGGGCCGGGCCCGCGTCGAGGCCAGCGGAAACGTCAACCGGGCCACCGTCGCCGGGATTGCCGCCACCGGGGTGGACGTCATCTCCATCGGTGCCCTCACGCACAGCGTCGCAGCCCTGGACCTCGGACTGGACGTGGAACTGGCGCCGTGATCTTCCTGGACGCCGCCGCCACCACCCCGGTCCGCCGCGAGGTGCTCGAGGCCATGTGGCCCTACCTCAGCGGAGAGTTCGGCAACCCCTCGAGCCACCACTCGCTGGGGGAGGCCGCCGCCGCCGCGCTCGCGGACGCCCGGGCGGCGACGGCACGGGCGCTGGGCTGCCGGCCGGGGGAAGTGGTGTTCACTTCCGGCGGCACCGAAGCGGACAACCTGGCCGTCAAGGGCATCGCCCTGGCCCGGCGCGCCGCGGATCCGCGGTTGAACCGGGTGGCGGTCAGCGCCGTCGAACATCCCGCCGTCGAGGAATCCGCCCGCTACCTCGAACGTGTCCACGGTTTCGACGTCGACGTGATCCCGGTGGACCGGCACGGGCAGGTCACCGCCGAGGCGTTCGCCGCGGTGCTCCGGCCGGAGACCGCCGTCGCCAGCATCATGTACGCCAACAACGAGGTAGGGACCGTCCAGCCGGTGGCTCGGCTGGCCGGGGTTGCCCGTGGCCTCGGCGTCCCGCTGCACAGCGACGCCGTGCAGGCAGCCGGGTGGCTGTCGCTGGACACCGGGGAGCTGGGCGTGGATGCACTGTCGATCTCGGGCCACAAGCTCGGTGCCCCGAAGGGCTGCGGTGCCTTGTTCGTGCGCGGCCGCACCCGGCTGGAACCGCTCCTCCACGGCGGCGGCCAGGAACGCGGCCGCCGGTCCGGGACCGGGAACGTGGCCGGTGCGGTGGCCCTGGCGACGGCGCTGACGCTGGCCGGGCGGTCAAGGGCCGACGCCGCGGCGAGGGTTTCGGCGCTGCGGGACGGCTTCATCGCCGCTGTCCTGGCGGGGGTTCCCGGCGCCGTGCCCACGGGGCATCCGGCCGAGCGGCTGCCGTCGGTGGCGTCCTTCTGCTTTCCGGGAACCAGCGGCGAATCGGTGCTGCTGGAACTGGAACGCCGGGGAATCATCTGTTCCAGCGGCTCGGCCTGCGCCGCCGGCTCGGACGAACCCTCCCCGGTGCTGCTGGCAATGGGCATCAGCGCGGAGGTGGCCCAGACAGCGGTGCGCTTCAGCTTCGATGCCGCCATCTCCGCAGACGAGCTGCGGGAGGCCGCCGCCGCGGTCGGCGCTGCCGTTGCCGGGGTCAGGTCCCTCGGCTGAGCCGCGGGCTCTAGCGGTGCCGGGCCCGGCGGAAGATCCAGTGCCGCAGCATGGTGAACCGGACCGCCGTCGCCAGGAAACCCGACAGGGTGGTGGTCCAGAGTTCCTCGGCTACGGTGGCATCGGGTTTGATCCAGTGCAGCACGCCGAGGCTGCCGCCGGTGATCAGCAGGGCCACCACGATCACGACCAGGCCGTTGAGGTGGTCGCGCCGCATCCGGTGCGTGTCCGTGATTTTGAAGGTCAGCCGCCGGTTGAGCGCGGTGTTCATCAGTGAGGTGAGGATCAGCGCCGCGGCGTTCGCCGGCTGGGGACCGATCCACGGCCGGAGCAGCGCAAACAGGGCCAGCGAGGTCACGGTGCAGACCACGCCGACGCCGGTGAAGCGCAGCAGCTGCCGGAACACCGGGTAACGGAGCAGCCCGCGGCGCCGGGCCGGTCGGGTGGCCGCCGGTGCCGGCGCTGCGGCGGGATCGGCCTGCAGCTGCGGTTCCGCCATCCGGTTAGTAGAGCTCGCCGGTGGGCAGGTCCACGGCCAGACGGTTTGACGGGCCGGCCAGGGGGCAGGCCCAGGCCTCGTTGTAGGCGCAGGACGGGTTGTAGGCGAAGTTGAAGTCCAGGACGAACCGGGCATCCGGCCCCGAGCCGGCGGCGCCGTGGAAGGCGCCCTTGATGGTGTCCAGGAGGTAGCGGCCGGCGCCGTAGCTGCCGCCGGGCTGGCCCGCGGTAGCGTCGCGGAACGGCACGAAGATGCCGCCGCCGTAGCCGTTGAGTTTCCAGACCGCCAGCTGGCCCATCTCCGGCAGGTCGAAGGTTCCGAGCCGGACAAAGCGGACGACGCCGTCGGTTCCGGTTTCGACGTTCATTTCCCGCCCGGCGCCCTCGGGGGTGATGGGCACGTGGAAACGGTAGATCGGGTCATAGTCCGCGGTCTTGAGCCCGCCGAAGTCGGCCTTCGCGGCCTTGGTCAGCGGCGAGGCGGGATGGGTGCCGAACATCCTGTCCCGGGTGTGCCGCCAGTGGGCGTGCGCCTCGGCCGGGTTGTCCGCGGCGATCCTCCGCACGGCGGCGTACAGCTCGAAGGTGCGGAGCCGCCAGTCCGCGATGTCGAGGGCGGACATCCGCACCACGTCGTCCTGCCCGTCCGGGTCCGTGCCTTCAAAATCGTGTTCCGACATCCCTCCAGCCTAGCCCTGTTTCCCCGCCGTCCCCGCGGCGGGCCGCTCCGGACCCGCACCGGCGGTGGGGCGTCGGGCCGGAACGCTGCGGCCGGGCCTAGACTTTCGCGCATGCACACCACCGACCCCGCCGGACGCGCCGCCGCGGCCCTGGCCCAGCTTGTCCGTTTCCGCACCGTCTCCTCCCGGGACGACGCAGAGGTCGACCGGGACGAGTTTGAGGGATTCCTGGCGGCGCTGCCCGGGCTGTACCCCAAGGTCCATGCCGCGCTGGAGGTCGAACGCGTCAACGGTGCCGCCCTGCTGTTCCGCTGGGCCGGCGGGTCGGCTGGACGGACCAATGCCGGGGCGGCAACGTCCGGGCCCCTGACCGGCCCGGCGGTGCTGATGGCGCATTACGACGTCGTGGCCGCCGGCGACGAGGCGGCCTGGACGCACCCGCCGTTCGCCGGGCACAGCGACGGCACCCATCTGTGGGGCCGCGGCACCCTGGATGACAAGGGCCAGCTGGTGGTCATCCTGGAGGCCGCGGAGTCCCTGCTGGCGGAGGGGTTCGTTCCGGCGCAGGATGTCTACTTCTCGTTCGGCAATAACGAGGAGACCGCCGGGGACAGTGCGGCCGCCGGCGCCGCGCTGCTGGCGTCCCGGGGCGTGCGGCCCGGGCTGGTGCTGGATGAGGGCGGTGCCGTCGCGGGCGGTGCGTTCCCCGGCGTGAGCCGGCCGGCCGCCGTCGTCGGTGTGGCCGAAAAGGGGATCCTGGACGTGGAACTGCTGACCCGCGACCCCGGGGGACACGCCTCGACGCCGCCGCGGATGGGGGCGACGGCGCGGCTGGCCCGGGCCATCACCCGGATCGAGCGCAGCCCGTTCCCGCAGAGCCTGCCGGAGGTGACCGCGGAGATGCTCCGGCGCTTCGGCCCGCACGCACCGGCCCCGCTGCGGGTCGCTTTCGCGAACCTGTCGCTGCTCAGGGTCCCCATGACCTGGCTTTTCGGCCGGCTGGGGAACGAAACCAACGCGATGACCCGCACCACGGTGGCGGTCACCACCCTGGAGGGCAGCGCCGGCGCCAATGTGCTGGCCGCGACGGCCAAGGCGAACGCCAACATCCGGGTCGCCGTGGGGGACACCGTGGCCGGAACCGTGGAGCGGCTGCGGAAGGTCATCCGCGATCCGAAGGTGGAGTTGCGGGTCGTGGAGGGCAACGAGCCCACGCCGGTCAGCGACTTTGCGGGACCGCAGTGGGAGCTGCTGGAGGACTGCATTGCCGCGACCTTCCCGGAGGCGATCATCACGCCGTACATCATGATGGGCGGAACGGACTCGCGCCGCTTCACGGGGATCTGCGACGCCGTGTACCGGTTTGCGCCCTTCGCCATGGACGCCTCGGACCGCGCCTCGATCCACGCCGTGGACGAAAAGATCTCACTCGAGACCCTGGGCCGGGGCGTCCGCTTCTACGAAACGCTGCTCCGGAAACTCTGAACCGCCACGGGCCCCGGCTACGCTGTCACCATGACTGGGACGGCTATTTCCCGCGCACTCCGGATTGCTGCTGCGCTGGCGCTCACTGCGGCGGCGCTCGCCGGCTGCAGCACCGACGGCAAGGGCACACCGGCCTGGACGGCGGGCAGCCCGGGCGGAAGCTCGACGGCGGGTCCCTCCGCCGGGACCGCGTCGCCGGCGTCGCCCGGCGCCTCTGCCTCGGCGCCGGGGACCGCGACGGGTACCGCGTCCGCGGGCGCCTCCGCGGGCGCGACGGCGGCCGCCTGGAAGACCTTCACGGACCCTGCTAAGAACGTCAGTTTCGACCTGCCGC
>DASSXE010000533.1:0-4619 GCA_035704125.1 Arthrobacter sp. | reverse complement strand
GCCGGTGGAGTCGTCCTCCGCGGGGCGGCCGGTGCTGTTGGTGTCGGTGTCGGTGGTCATGAGGTTCTCCCGAGCAGGCCGGTGGGACGGAACAGCAGCACGGCGCCCAGGGCCAGCACCACGACGAAGTCGCCGGTGCCGCCAAGGTAGAAGTTCGCGAACTGCTGCAGGACGGCGACGGCGACGGCGGCAATGGCCGCGCCGGTCAGCGAACCGAGACCGCCGATCACCGTGACGATGAAGGCGAAGATCAGCAGCGAGCCGCCGAGCATCGGTGAGACGTAGCCGAAGTAGTGCGAGGCGAGGACGCCGCCGAGTCCGGCCGCAGCCCCGCCGATGGTGAAGACCAGGGTGAAGGCCTTCCGGACGTCGATGCCCAGCGCGGTCACCATGGAACGGTTCTCGACGCCGGCGCGGATGATCATGCCGTAGCGGGTCTTCTTCAGGAAGAACACCAGGGCCAGCAGCACCAGCCCGGCCGCGATGATGCAGATGAAGCGGTCATTGGGAACCCGGGCGCCCAGGATGTCGGTGGTTTCCTTGAACCAGGCAGGGCCCTGGATGAAGACCGGATCGGTGCCCCAGATGCCGTCGAACAGGGCCACGGCGGCCAGCGACAGGCCCAGGGTGACCAGGACCTGCTCGATGTGGCGCTGGTAGAGCCGGCGGATCAGGACGAATTCGGTGAAGGCCGCGAACGCGGCTCCGGCGGCGGCGCCGATCAGCAGGGAGAGCAGGAAGATCCACCAGCTATCGGAGCCGGCACGGCGGGCGATCTCCCAGCCGGTGAAGGCGCCCAGGGTCAGGAACGCCCCGTGGGCGAAGTTGAGCACGCCCATCAGGCCGTAGATCAGGGACAGCCCGGCGGCCACGAGGAAATACAGCGCACCGAGGCCGAGGCCGGTGAACATCAGCAGGACGACGGTGCTCACAGGGCAGCGCCTTTCTCGACAGCATGCGTGGCTGGGCGCCCGGGGGGTGCCGCGGCGGGAGTGCCGTGGGAGGCGGCGTCGTTGGAGACACCCAGGTGCCGCTGGATCAGCGCGGCGTCATCGAGGAACTCGAGGGCCGGGCCGGTATGGACCACGCGGCCGCCGGAGAGTACGACGGCGCCGCCGGCCAGCTGCCGGACCACGTGCAGGTTTTGTTCGACAAGCAGGATCGGGACGGTCCGGGCGGCCTCCGCCAGCGTCTCGGCGACCTCGCCGACAATCTTCGGCGCCAGGCCCTTGGTGGGCTCGTCGACCAGCAGGATCTTGTTGACGTTCAGTAGGGCGCGGGCCAGCGAGACCATCTGCTGCTGGCCGCCGGAGAGCGTGCCGGCCATCTGGCCGGCGCGGGCCAGCAGGTCCGGGAAGAGCTCCTCGACCAGCTGCCGCCTTGGGGCGGCGTCGCGTTCGGCCAGCCGGAGGTTCTCCGCGACGGTCAGTTTGGCGAAGACCTCACGGTCTTCCGGGACGTAGCCCACGCCGCGCTGGATGATCCGGTAGGTGGCCTCCTTCTCGATCCGCTCGCCGTCGAGTTCCACCGTCCCGGACCGGTCGATCAGCCCGAGGATGGCCTTGATGGTGCTGGTCTTTCCGACGCCGTTGCGGCCCAGCAGCGCCGTGATCCCGGACGCGGGCACGGTGAAGGAAACGTCCTCCACCACCTGTTGGCCGGCGATCCTGGCACTGAGGCGCTCCACGGTCAGGATCGGCGGGGCGGTGCTGGGCGTGTGGCCGGCGGAGTGGTCCGCTGCGGGGCTCATACGGGTTCTCCAAGGTAGGCGCTTTGCACGGTGGGATTGGCCATCACGGCGTCGGGGTTGTCCAGGGCGAGCAGGCTGCCGTGGTGCATCACGGCCACCCGGTCCACCAGGCCCAGCACCACGTCCATGTGGTGTTCCACCATCAGGACCGTGCAGCCGCGGTCGCGGTGCATGCTGCGGATGATGGCGGTGAGGGACGGGACGTCCCCCGACGCCACCCCGGCCATCGGCTCATCGAGCAGGACGACGGCGGGATCCGTCGCCAGCAGGACGGCGATCTCCACCTTGCGCTTCTCGCCGTGCGAGAGGTCGCCGGCCGCCGTCGAGAGCTGGCCGCTGAGCCCGACCTCGGCGAGGGTGCCGCGGGCAATCCGGGTGGCCTCGTCCGAGCTTGCCGGAAAGCGCAGGATGTTGAGGTTGCCGCCCAGTTTCGCCTGCGCGGCCAGGCGCACGTTTTCGAGGACGCTGAGCCGGGGAAACAGGTTGGAGGTCTGGAAGGTCCGGCCCAGCCCTGCCCGGGCCCGGCGGTGGATCGGCTGGGCCGTGATCTCCCTGCCGTTCAGCATGATGCTGCCCGCGGTGGGGCGCAGCACGCCGGAAATCAGGTTGAACAGGGTGGTCTTGCCGGCGCCGTTGGGGCCGATGACGCCGATCATCTCGCCTGCGCCGATGGTGAAGCCGACATCCTGGAGGATGCGTGCACCGCCGATCTGCAGGCCGAGGCCGTCCACCTCAAGGGCGGGCAGGGCTGGGGTATTCATACGGGTCCTTTGTTCTGGCTCGCTGACGGACGCGGCCGGGCCGGGCTGTGCTGCCGGGCCCGGCCGTGCCTGGCTACTTCTTTTCCGGCGGAGCGACGGTGTCGCCGGGAACGGCCTTGACCAGCTGCGGAGTCCAGGCGCCGTCCTTCTGGACGAGTTTGGCCTGGTACATGTCCTGGATCAGGGCGTGGTCCGAGGCACGGACCGTTTCCTTGCCCTTGGGGCCGTCGAAGCTGAAGCCCTCGAGGGCCTTGACCATGGCGTCCGGGTCCGTTCCGCCGCCCTGCTTGATCGCCTGGGCGATCAGCTGCCCGGCGACGAAGCCGTCCGGGGTGAAGAGATCGGCCTTGCCGCCGGCCTTCTCGACGCCGGCGATCATCTTCTTCTCCACATCGGTGCCGGACGCGCCCGGGAAGTAGTGGTTCAGGAAGCTGATCTTGGAGCTCGCGGGACCGTAGGCGTTGAAGCTGGAGGCATCGCCGAGGCCGGTGACGACCGGGGCGGAGTCAAAGACGCCCTGCTGGCTCAGCGCCTGCCACATGGTGCCGGTGGTGGCGCCTGCCCAGGCCACGAAGACCAGGTCGGCCTTGGCGTCGAGGAGTTGGCGGGCGAACGGGGTGAGTTCCTGGTTTTCAGGGACAAGCACCGAACTGACGTTGGCGCCCTTGGCTCCCAGGACGGCCTTCACAGCGGCAACGTTGCCCTGGCCGAAAGCGTTGTCCTGGGCGAAGACGACGACCTTCTTGCCCTTGGTGTCGATGAAGGTGCCGGCCGTGGCGACGTCCTGCAGGCTCTGCCGGCCGGAGCGGAAGGTGTACTTGTTGACGCCCTGGATCGCGTCGGTGGCGGCCGGGCCGGAGATGTACAGGACCTTGTTCTGCGCGGCCTGCTCGGCGAGTTTGACGGCGATGCCGGAGGACGCGGTGCCGCCGATGATCTTGTAGCCCTTGCCGATCATGTCCTTGGCCGCGGCGACGGCTTTGTCCGGGTCGCCGGCGTCGTCCGCGTAGGTCAGGTTGATCTTGGCGCCGTTGATCTCGCCGGTGCCGCCGGTGGCGTAATCGATGCCGGCCTGCAGGCCCTGGTAGTAGGTCGCGCCGTAAGCGGCCAGGGCGCCGGTCTTGGAGTAGATGATGCCGACGTTGACGGGTTCGGCGGCTTTGCCGGAACCCGCGGGGGCGGCCGAGCCGGCCGTCGGCGCACAGGCGCTGAGGGCGAGCCCGGTAGCCATCACGGCGGCCATCAGGAACTTCTTTGTATCCTTCACGGGATGCCTTTCGGTGGAAATCCGAGGAGTGTGGGCATGGGAGACCTGAGTCAAACCTGAAAGGTGATTCAGATTACAGTCAATCTATGGTGCGGCTCCCGCACTGTCAACGGATTTGCCGGCCGGCTTTGCAACGAAACGGCAACGGTCTGCGCGGGGTGCGAGCTTTACAGCCGCCCGGGACGGCGTGATGATGGTGGCGGGGCCAGAGGACGGGACTTCCACTCGGAGGAGGCATGGATCGACTGCTGCCGGGCAGCGCGCATAAGGCCCTGGAGGCATTCCTGGGGCACTGGAGTGGCACCACGCAATGGGAGGCCACCGCCTGGGGCCCCGCCCGGACCGCCGCGGCCGAGGTCGTCTTCGCCCGCGCCGCGGCCGGCCTCGCCGTCACCATGAGCTACCGGCACACCGACGCCGACGGCGCCCTGACCGAAGGGGTCGGGGTCTTCACCACGGACCCGGTCCATCCCGGGCTGATGCTCTACCACGTCAACACCGCGGGCCAGCCGCGGGAGGCACCTGCGCGTGCCGGCTGGCAGGACGGCACCCTGACCATCGAGCGCCGCAGCGGCCGGGGAACGGCCCGCCACACCCTCCGCATCGAGGACGGCCTGCTGACCCATACGGCCGGGCTGAGGCTGGGGACCGCGAGCGTGTTCAGCCCCTTCATGACCACGGTCTGCCGCCGAGTCACCGAGCCCGCGCCCATCGCCATCTGATCTGCGGGAGCGTCAGCGGTTTCCCCGCCGGAAGTGAGGGAGCGTCAGCGGTTTCGCTGCCGGACCTGCGGGAGCGTCAGCGGTTTCCCCGCCGGACCTGCGGGAGCGTCAGCGGTCTC
>DASSXE010000521.1:0-2592 GCA_035704125.1 Arthrobacter sp. | reverse complement strand
CAGGAACGCGCCGCCAGAGTCCACCAGGTAGATGCAGGGCAGCCGGTTTTCCAGCGCGATTTCCTGCGCCCGGAGGTGTTTCTTCACCGTCATCGGATAGTAGGTGCCGCCCTTGACGGTGGCGTCGTTGGAGATGACCAGCACCTGGCGGCCGTGGACCAGGCCGATGCCGGCGATCACCCCGGCGCCGGGCGAGTCGCCGTCGTACATGCCGTCCGCCGCGAGTGGGGCAATCTCCAGGAAGGGGCTGCCGTCATCGAGCAGCCGGTCGATCCGTTCCCGCGGGAGCAGCTTGCCGCGGGCCACGTGCCGTTCCCGGGACTTCGCCGGGCCGCCCAGTGCTGCGGTGGCCAGACGCTCTTTCAGTTCCCGGGCCAGGCCCAGCTGCGCCTCGCGGTTCGCGGCATAGCCGGCGCTGCCGGCATCCACCTGGCTGGCGATTGTCTCCATTGACTGCTTCCGTCCTCGGCCGTGGCCCCGGTGTCCGCATCCGGGCACCCGGCCATTTCGGTTAGTAACGCATAACTGAGATTTAGGTTAGTCTCTATTAACTGTGATGTCCAACACAGAACCGTCTCGACGAGGGGTATGCCGGTGACCGAGTCCAGCCAGCCGACACAGCGGAGCCAGGCCAAGGAAAACCGCCGGAAGGCACTGCTTACCGCGGCCGCCGCCCTGTTTGCCGCCGACGGCTTCAACCGGGTCTCGCTGGAGGACCTGGGCGCAGCCGCCGGCGTCAGCGGCCCGGCCGTGTACCGCCACTTCGCCGGAAAACAGGCGGTCCTTGGTGCCCTGCTGCTCAGCGTCAGCCAGGAACTGCTGGAGGGCGGCCGCACCGTGGTGAAGGACTCCGACGGCGCCGCCAAGGCCCTCGAGGGGCTGGTCGAATTCCACGTGGACTTCGCCCTCAGCAACCCGGACGTCATCCGGGTCCAGGACCAGGATTTCAGCAACCTCGACGAGGAAGACCAGGCCCAGGTCCGGGCCCTGCAGCGCAGCTATGTGGAGCTGTGGGTGGACGTGCTGGCCGGATTGCACCCGGAGACGGACCCGGCGGAGCTGCGGATGCGGGCGCACGCCACCTTCGGTCTGATCAACTCCACCCCGCACTCGGTGCGGACCCAGGGCCGGCGGATGGCGCTCAAGCGTGCCCGGCCGCTGCTGGAGGACATGGCCCTCGCGGCGCTCACGGCACCGGCCGGGCGCCGGTCCCGCTAAGAAACCACTGGGGCCGCCCCGCCGTCGCCTTTTTCGTCGACCCTGCCGCGGGTTCTGCCACGGGTCCTCCCGCGGGCCGGGGGCACTTTGGCGCGGACACGCCGGCAACTCAGCCGCCGACGTCGGATTTGCCCGGCATAGTGCCCCCCGGACGGCAGGGGCTCAATGAGGCTGCCGGCCGCCCCACCCGGAGGGGGACGGCCGGCAGCCAGCGGCATTGAAGGCTGGGGCTAGACCATCGCCAGTGCCATGCCGGGATCGGCGAGGATGGCGCCGAGGTCCTGCAGGAACCGGGAGCCCTGCTCGCCGTCGACCAGCCGGTGGTCGAAGGACAGGCTTAGCGTCATCACCTGGCGCAGCGCCACCTCATCCTTGTATTCCCACGGCATCTTCCGCACCGCGCCGAGCGCCAGGATTGCCGCCTCGCCCGGGTTGAGGATGGGTGTGCCCGCATCGATGCCGAAGACGCCGATGTTGGTGATCGAGATGGTGCCGCCGGAGAGGTCCGCCGGAGCGGTCTTGCCGGCCCGCGCGGTGTCCGTCAGCTCGGTCAACGCCGTGGAGAGCTCCAGCAGTGACATCCGGTCCGCGTCCTTGATGTTCGGCACGGTCAACCCCCGCGGCGTGGCGGCCGCGATGCCGAGGTTGACGTAGTTGAACTGGACGATCTCCTGGTTCGCCTCATCCCACCGGGCGTTGAGCGTCGGGTGGTTCCGCAGCGCGATCAGCACGGCCTTGGACACCAGGGTCAGCGGAGTGAGCTTGTAGCCCGCGAATGCCCGGCTGGCCTTGAGCCTTCCCAGCAGTTCCATGGTGGGTGTGACATCCAGGGTCAGGAACTCGGTGACGTGCGGGGCGGTGAAGGCGCTCGAGACCATGGCGGCGGCGGTGAACTTCCGGACCCCCTTGATCGGCGTGCGGGTTTCCCGCTCACCCGCTCCCCCGGCCTGCATCCATGCGCCGCCCGGCTGGCCGGCAAGCTCCCGTGAGGCGACCGGCAGGTCGCCGCCGCCCACGAAGTTCCGCACGTCCTCGCGGGTAATCAGCCCCCGTTCCCCGGTGCCGGTGATGACGGCGAGGTCGACGCCGAGGTCCTTGGCGAGCTTACGGACCGGAGGGGTCGAGCGCGGACGGTCGCCACTGCCGGCAGCGGCGTCCACGGCTACGGGCGCCGGTTCAACCACCGGCGCAGGTTCCGCGACCTGGACAGTCGCGGCCACGGCAGTTGCAGGGGCCGGCGCGGTGGCGAAGCTGCGGGCGCGGCGGGCCGGCCGGCCGGAGCCTTCCAGCACGGCGCCGTAGCCCACCAGGTTCGGCTCCCGCTTGGCGGGGGCTTCCCCGGAACCGGAGTCGGCGCCGTCGTCGCCCTCGATC
>DASSXE010000465.1:0-2903 GCA_035704125.1 Arthrobacter sp. | reverse complement strand
CTGGCCGGGATCCCCTTCTGCGCGAACTCCTTATCCATGGCCTGCTGCGGGGTCAGGCCCTGGTTGTTAAGCGCCTGGAACTCCCAGTTGAGGACGGTTGCCCAGGGTTGCCGGACATCCCAGAGGAACCGGCCGTTCTGGAGTTTGGCGAGCCGGAACCAGGCGTTGCCGCCGTCGAGCTGGAGGGCCCGTGCTCCCTCGTCGGAAATGGTGTAAGCCAGCCAGCCATCCGCGCAGCCCAGCACGGTGTAGTAGGCCTGCTCCGCCGGCGGGATGGGGAGGATCGGGCGCTGTTGGTCGTTCCGCAGCTGATCGATGTTCGCCGGGATGCAGGCGGCACCGCCGGTGGTGAGCGGCGCGGCGCCGGTCGCCGCCGAGGACGACGCCGAGGACGACGCCGAGGACGACGCTGAGGCGGAGGCGGTGGTCGGGGGCGGGGTTGTCGGGGCCGCCGAAGCGGTGCCGAGGGAGGGAACGGGCGTGGGGGCACCGGAGTGGGCAGGACCGGGTGCCGGCTGTGGCAGCAGGTTGCCGCCCACGATCACCGCGCCAACGACGGCGGCAGCGGCCAGGACCGCGGCGGCCGCCACCCGACCCGGACGACGCCGGTGGGGGGCTGGCAACTCCTGCGCCCCCGGGCGGCGGGCGGATGGTTGCCGGGCGAGGGTGAGAACGTTCGGATCCGTGGACGAGACGACCGAACGGCTGTCCTCGCTGCTGCCAGGAGCCGTGACCGGCGGTTTGGCGTCCTTCATGAGCTGTTCGATGCGGTCCATGGCTAGTCTTTCCGTTCGGTCATCAGGTGTGCGGGAGCGGCGTTGGCGAAGGCCCGGCGGGCCCGGTGCAGACGCACGGCGGCGGCCGACGTCGAGCATCCCAGGGCCTCGCCGAGTTCGGCGCCGGTCAGGTCCTCCCAGTAGCTGAGCATCAGCACCTCGCGGTCCCGGTCCCTCAGCTGCATCAGGACCCCGGCGACGTCCGCCCGCTGCCCGCCGGCCGGTCCGGCCACGTCGCTGCGGGCTTCCTCGGTGAGCCGTTCCAGCAGTTCCTGGCGACGTCGGCGGCCCTTGTACTCGTTGCCGAGGACGTTCCGGGCCGTCGCGAGCAGCCAGCCTATGCCGGGCGGTTCGGCCAGTTGCTTTTCCCAGGCAATCCGGAAGACGTCCGCGGCAAGCTCCTCGGCCCGGTGCGCGTCATTGATGCGGCGGGCTATGTAACCGTAGACGCGGGCTGAGTGCTGGGTATGCAGGTCGATGAATGCCTGCTCCTTCGCAGCCAACATAATGTTTCCCCCGAAAATTGGATGACTGGTTCCTAACCACTAAGTGTCCCGTGGAGCGCCGATCCTTACATGCTTGGCTCGCAGGTTTTCGGGCGGGGCTGTTCGGGGCCCGCGCGGCGGAGAGCCGGGCCAGAGCGGCACGGCTGAGCTGCGCCGAGGACGCGCGGCGGCCCACCGTCGGGTGAGCGGCCAGACCCGATCAGGTAGCCGGGTGTGGCGCGGTGGCTCGTCGCCTGATGGACGTTCCGCGGCCGGGACGTCCCTGGGCCAGTGTGGTGGTTCCCAGTCTTGGTGTTCGCTGGGGAAGGTGCGTCCGGTGGGGGATGTCCAGGCCGTGGCGCGCGCTACCCCAACGCCCGGGGGTGCGCCGCGGCGTAGATTTCACGCAGCGTGTCGGCGGTGACAAGCGTATAGACCTGGGTGGTGGTGACCGAAGCATGTCCCAGTAACTCCTGCACCACGCGTACGTCGGCACCGCCCTCGAGCAGATGCGTGGCAAACGAGTGGCGCAGCGTGTGCGGCGAGACGTCCTTGGTGATGTTGGCCTTCTCGGCCGCCACTTTCAGGATGGTCCAGGCGCTCTGCCGGCTGATCCGGCCGCCGCGGGCATTGAGGAACAGCGCGGGGGTGCCCTTGCCCTTGGCTGCGAGCAGCGGCCGTCCGCGGACCAGGTAGGCATCCAGCGCCCGGGCCCCATAGGACCCCAGCGGCACCAGCCGCTCCTTCGAGCCCTTGCCGAAGAGCCGGACGATGGCCGGCCCCGCGGCGTCGTCCGGTTCGCTCCCCCGCAACGCAACATCGTCGACATCCAGCCCCACGGCCTCGCTGATCCGGGCCCCGGTGGAATAGAGGAATTCCAGCAGCGCACGATCGCGCAGACCGGTGGCCGTGTCCGTTCCGGCAGCCTCCAGGATGCGCGTGACCTCGTCGACCGTGATGGCCTTGGGCAGGCGCTTGCCGGGCATCGGCGGGTGGACGTCGCTGGCCGGATCGGTCGGTGTCACACCTTCCAGCGCCCAGAACTTATGCAGCCCGCGCACCGCGACGACGGTGCGGGCCGCCGAGCGGACGCCCAGCGCCGAGCCACCGTCGGAACCGTCCGAGAGCGCCTGCACAAACGCAGTGACGTCCCGGCGGGTGATCTCTTCGGGCCGTCCCCGCCCGGCCGCGGCCAGGTGCCGGGCATAGCGCGCCAGATCGCGCCGGTATGCGGAAAGGGTGTTGGCGGCGAGGCCCCGCTCTACCCCCATGTGCTGGAGATAGTCGGTCACGGCCCGATCGACGGCGGTCAGCGGCCTCGTTGCGGGCGCAGGATCGGGCGCAGGAGTTGAGACAGGCGCAGGGGCGGGCGCAGGAGCTGGGACAGGCGCCGGGGCCGTGAGGCTGGGCTCCCCGGCAGCCGGACCGGCCGCCAGCAGGCCGGTCATCCGCGCTGGCTGGGGTGGACAGGCCACGGCGCGTCCGCCGGGCGGAGCCCTGTGAACCCGTCGGCCCGGGCAGCAGCGGCGGCGAGGATGCCGACGACGGCGGACGGGTTGTGCAGGCGGCCCTCCAGGACCGCCCGTACCGCGTCGTCGAGCGGGATCCAGTGCAGTTCGATCTCAGCCTCCTCGTCGGTGCG
>DASSXE010000333.1:0-3977 GCA_035704125.1 Arthrobacter sp. | reverse complement strand
CGGCTTGACCGGCTGATCGTTCCCGGCACTGGTTACTTCGGGGCTGGCTGCGCGCGCCGGGGATCCGGCTGCCTCGGAGGGCGTGTCCTGCAATTCATTCACCCTTCTATAGTCGCCCATTCCGGACCGATCTCCCATTCGGCGGCGCCCCGCACCGGGCCGCCCGTTCCGGCCCGCGGCCGTCATCCAATGACCGATGGACCCGGCGGTGGCTATGATCGGTAACAGACGAATCACCGCAGCGGCCGGAACCCGGCTGTTCGGGTTCAATGATCGCCACTCGAAGAAGAGGTTCACGTGTCACCAGCGTCCATGACCCAGAAGTACTCCACGCTTTCCCCGTCGCTCGCCGTCGGGATCGACGAGCCTGACCGCAACCTAGCCCTGGAATTGGTCCGCGTCACCGAGGCCGCGGCCATCGCCGGCGGCCACTGGGTGGGCTTCGGCGACAAGAACAAGGCCGACGGCGCCGCCGTCGACGCCATGCGTTCATTCCTCCAGACCGTCCACTTCAACGGCGTCGTGGTCATCGGCGAAGGCGAAAAAGACGAAGCCCCGATGCTGTTCAACGGCGAGCGTGTCGGCGACGGCACCGGCCCGGAGTGCGACGTCGCCGTCGACCCGATCGACGGTACCCGGCTGACCGCCCTGGGCATCAACAACGCCCTGGCCGTCCTGGCCGTCGCCGAGCGCGGCTCCATGTTCGACCCGTCCGCCGTGTTCTACATGGAGAAGCTGGTGACCGGTCCGGAAGCCGCGGACATGGTTGACCTGCGGCTGCCGGTCAAGCAGAACCTGCACCTGATCGCCAAGGCCAAGGGCGTCAAGGTCAACCAGCTCAACGTCATGATCCTGGACCGGGACCGGCACCGCCCGCTGGTCGAGGAAATCCGCGAAGCCGGCGCCCGCACCAAATTCATCATGGACGGTGACGTCGCCGGCGCCATCGCCGCCGCCCGCTCCGGCACCGGCGTCGACGCCCTGATGGGCATCGGCGGCACCCCGGAAGGCATCGTCGCCGCCTGCGCCATCAAGTCCCTCGGCGGCGTCATCCAGGGCCGGCTCTGGCCCACCAGCGACGAGGAGAAGCAGAAGGCGATCGACGCCGGCCACGACCTGGACCGCGTGCTCTCCACCAACGACCTGGTCTCCAGCGACAACTGCTACTTCGCCGCCACCGGCATCACCGACGGCGACCTGCTCAAGGGTGTCCGCTACTCCAAGGACAAGGTCCTGACCCAGTCGATCGTGATGCGGTCCAAGTCCGGGACCATCCGGTTCGTGGACGGCGAGCACCAGGCCAGCAAGTGGGAGGGCTACGCCCGCAAGCACTAGCGGCTGAACGCGGCTTTTCCCTGATCCCGGTACGCCAAGCGTGCCGGGATCAGCTTTACCCCGATAGGGTGGAGCCATGACTTGGCTTGTTACCGGCGGTGCAGGATATATCGGTTCCCACGTGGTCGCGGCGTTGCGCGCAGCGTCCATCCCCACCCTGGTGGTGGATTCGCTCTCCAGCGGGCACCGGGAATTCGTCCCGGACGACGTGCCGTTCGTGCATGCCAGCATCCTGGACACCGAAGTGGTGGCCCGGAGCATGATGGATCACGGCGTCACCGGCGTGATCCACCTGGCGGGGTTCAAGTACGCCGGCGTCTCCGTGCAGGAACCGCTGCTGACGTACGACCAGAATGTCACCGGCACGGCCCAGCTGCTCAAGGCGATGGAACTGGCCGACGTGGACAAGCTGGTTTTCTCCTCCTCCGCCGCCACCTACGGCACTCCCCGGGTGGACATCGTTACCGAGGAGACCGCCACCGCGCCGGAATCCCCGTACGGCGAGAGCAAGCTCATCGGTGAATGGCTGATCCGGGACCAGGGCGTTGCCCGCGGCCTGAAGCACACCTCGCTGCGCTACTTCAACGTCGTCGGCTCCGGCTCGCCCGAACTCTACGACACCAGCCCGCACAACCTCTTCCCGATCGTGCTCCGCGCGCTGACCTCGGGGAAGACACCGAAAATCAACGGCACCGACTACAACACCGAGGACGGCACCTGCGTGCGGGACTACGTCCACGTCGCCGACCTCGCCGCCTCCCACGTCGCCGCTGCGCAGGCGCTGGCCGACGGGAAGTCCCTGGAACGGGTCTACAACCTGGGCTCCGGGGACGGCCTTTCCGTCCGGCAGATCATGACGGCGATGGCCCGCGTCACCGGCATCGACTTTGACCCGGAAATCGGCCCGCGCCGGCCCGGTGATCCGGACCGGATCGTCGCCGACGGCACCCTGGCCGCCCGCGACCTGGACTGGAAGATGCGGCACTCCGTGGAGGACATGGTGGCCAGCGCCTACGAGGCGCAGAAGCGCGCAGCGGCCGCCCAACCCTGATCCCGGCAGCGGCCGCCGGAACGGCCCGGCGGCCACCCCGGTCCGGGCCGGCCGGTGGCAGGCGTTGGTATAGGGTTGAACGCATGAATCTTGCTGTTGCACCCTGCACCGACCGGGCCCTCTGGGACGAAAACGTCGATAAGTTCCAGGGGCATCCGCAGCAGTTGTGGGGCTGGGGTGAGACCAAGGCGATGCACGGCTGGTCCGTGGACCGGGTCCTGGTTACCGACGACGGCGAGACCGTGGGCTGCGCGCAGCTGCTGGTCCGCCGGCTGCCGTTCCCGTTCCGTTCGCTGGTCTACGTCCCGCGCGGCCCGATGTGCACGGCGGAGAACACCGCCGCCGTCCTGGACGCCCTTGCCGGGCACGCCGCGTCCCGCCATCGAGCGGTGGCGCTGAGCATCGAACCGGACTGGGACGAGGAGTCGGCGTTCGCCGCGCCGGTGGCTGCCGCCGGTTTCCGGCGCAGCTCCAACACCGTGCTGATTCCCCGCACGCTGATCCTGGACCTCGGACAGTCCGACGACGAGCTGATGGCCGCGATGTCCAAATCCACCCGCGCCAACGTGCGGAAGTCCATGCGCAGCGACGTCGTCTTCCGCAAGGTCGCGACCGATGCCGAGCTGGAGCAGGTGCTGGCCATCTACCACGACACGGCCGACCGGGCGGGCTTCGGCATCCACGAGGACCAGTACTACCGGGACATCTTCCACAACATGGGGGCGGGCTCGCCGATCATCGGCGCGTTCGACGGCGGTGAGTTGCTGGCCTTCGTCTGGCTTTCGCGCAGTGCCACCACGGCCTTCGAGCTCTACGGCGGGGTCTCCGCCGCGGGCCAGAAGCAGCGCGTGAACTACGGCGTGAAGTGGGCCGCCTTCCAGGCCATGCGCGAGGACGGCTGCGTCCGGTACGACTTCAACGGGCTGCTCAACGACGGCATCTCCGACTTCAAGAAGCAGTTCGCCAAGCACGAAGACCTGCTCCTGGGCACCTGGGAGAAGCCGCTCTCACCGCTGTACCCGGTCTATGCCCGGGCCATGCCTGCCGCCCGCAAGGGGCTGCAGTCGTTCCGCCGGATCGTGCGGGGCGCGGCCGGCGGAGTGGGGCCGGCCAAGGAACGGGCCCGCACCCTGGCGCGCCGCGTCCTCAACCGCCGCTAACAGCCGTGCCGGCCGCGGTGCGCCGCGGCCGGCGGAAACCCCTGCACCAACCCCGGCGGGGTTAGCCGAGGCCGGTAGTTACCGCGAAGGCGACGACGGGTCCGGCGGCATTGGCGGCCGGATGCACGTTCACCGGAGCCTCGGCGGCCGGGATGAAGGCGCTGCCGCCCCGGCCCAGCTGCAGGTCGCCTTTGGGTGAATCGAGCACGACGGCGCCTTCCACCACAATCAGGACGGCGGCCCCGGACTGCGCCAGCGGAACCGGGTCCGCGCCCGGCGCCAGCTCGATACGCTGCAGCTGGAATTCACGGAACGGCGGCCGGTAGAGCTCCTGGTCCAGCATCGTGGTCTCGGCCTGCAGGGCGGGCACGCCCACGGCCTCGAAGGCGACGGTCTTCAGCAGTTCGGGAACGTCCACGAACTTCGGGGTC
>DASSXE010000216.1:0-12640 GCA_035704125.1 Arthrobacter sp. | reverse complement strand
CCGCCAGCCGGGCGGCGATGGCGCCCATGGCCGGGCGTTTGCCCTGGTCGCGCTGGCCGGTGGCGCCGAAGACGACGATCACCCTGGATTCCGGGTCCGGGGAACGGACCGCTTCCAGGGCACGCGCGAGGGCATCGGGGTTGTGCGCGAAGTCAACGATGGCGGCCGGGGCCGTGGCGACGAGTTGCATCCGTCCCGGCACCCCCACGGTGAAGGGGTCGGCATCGTCCAGGGCCGCCTGCACCTGGTCCAGGGTGGCACCGCCGGCCAGCACCATGACGGTGGCCAGCGCGGCGTTGGCGACGTTGAAGCCGCCCGGCAGTCCCGTGTGCACCCGCAGCACGGAACCGTCGCGGTGCCGGAGGCTGAATTCGGTGCCCAGGCCGCGGGGCGCCGGGTCGACGACGGTCCAGTCCGCCGCCGTACCGGCCGCCGGTTCGGCGCTGCTGGCCAGCGTGGTGGCCGGCGTCCCGGCGGCGGCCGCGAGGGTGGCTAGCTTCTTACCCCAGTCGTCGTCGACGGTGACGACGGCGGCGCGGGCGAATTCCGGGGTGAACAACCGGGCCTTGGTCTGGAAGTACTCTTCCATGGTCCCGTGCAGGTCCAGGTGGTCCTGGGTCAGGTTGGTGAACCCGGCGACGTCGAAGGCCACGCCGTCGACCCGCCGGAAGGAGATGGCGTGGGAGGAAACCTCCATGGAGGCCGCGTCGAGGCCGCGTTCACGCATCAACGCCAGCAGCGCGTGCACATCGGTGGATTCGGGCGTGGTCAGCAGGCTGGGAATCGCCTCCCCGCCGGCGAGGATCTCGATGGTGCCGATCAGCCCGGTCTTCTTTCCGAGCGCCCGGAGCAGGGAGTTGATGAAGTAGGTGGTGGTGGTCTTGCCGTTGGTCCCGGTGACGCCGTACAGAGCCGGTGCGGCCGCGCTCCCGGAGGTGTTCCCCGGCCGGCTGCGGTAGATCAGCGAGGACAGGCGGCCCACCAGGGCCCGCGGCTCCCCGGCGAGCAGCACGGGGACGGGGATGTCGTTGGAGAGCGCCAGCAGGCGCGCCCCGGCGTCGTCGGTCAGCACGGCGACGGCGCCGGCGTCCACCGCCTGGGACACGAAGTCCGCGCCGTGCCGGGAGGCTCCGGGCAGTGCCACGTACAGGTCCCCGGGCAGGACGGCCCGGGAGTTCAGCGAGATTCCGGTCACCGGGACCGCGGCGGAGGCACCGGGAACGACGACGCCGATCCACCCGCCGATCGTTTCCAGGGGAACCGGTGCGACGCTCGCCGGCCGGAACGCCGCGGCGGCAGCGGAGCCATCGGTCGCGGCGGCCTGGTCCTGGGCGTTGGGTACTGACAAGGGAATCTCCGTCGGTGGTGCCGGGCAGCGCGCGCTGCGCGCGGAGGATTGCCCCGCACCCAGGCCCGGCTGCGTGAATAAAGGTGCTGCTGGCTGGTGGTGTTGCGTGCTACTTGGCGTACTGCGGCAGCCTGACCGGCGCACCGGTGGAGGGCTGGACGTTGTAGGTCCGCAGCGTCTGGCCCATCACCGAACGGAAAACGGGTCCGTTGGTGATGCCGTAGATGCTGCCCTTGGGCCGCTGCAGGACCACTTCAACAATAAACCGCGGATCGTCCATCGGCGCCATCCCCACCATCGAGGCGGTGTAGCCGCAGAAGCCGGGCTTGCCGTCGTCGCACGGGGATTCGGAGGTACCGGTCTTGGCACCGACCCGGTAGCCGTCGATGGCCGCGTCCTTGATTTCACCCTCGGTGACGGCGCTTTCCAGGATGTCGCGGACCTGCTTGGCGGTGTCCCTGGTGACAATCTGGCGGCTGTCCTTGGCGGGCACCTTTTCCTCGGTGCCGTCCGGGTCGATGTAGCTGTCGATCAGGCGCGGCTGGAGCATGACGCCGTCGTTGGCGATGCTCTGGTAGGCGCGCACCGTCTGCAGCGTCGACTGGGCCACGCCCTGGCCGAACAGGACGGTGTACTGCTGGCGGCCGTCCCACTGGTCCGCGGGCGTCAGGATGCCCTTGGTTTCCGCGGGAAGCCCGATGTCCGGGGCCTCGCCGATGCCGAACTTCGCCAGCCAGTCGTGCCGTTTTTCCTTGCTGAGCCGCTGGCCGACCATCACGGTTCCGGTGTTCATCGAGTAGCCGACGATGCCGGCGAGGGTGCGCTGCTCGGTGCCGTGTTCGAACGCGTCGGTGAAGGTCTGGCCGTCCACGGTGTACGTCGGCGGGATGGTGTACGTGTCCAGCGGGTGGGAGGTTCCCTCCTCGATGGCGGACGCGGCGGTGATCATCTTCTCCACCGAGCCGGGCTCGTAGGCGGCGGTGACGGCGCGGACGCCGCGGTCCTTGGCGTCGACCTTGCCGGGATCGTTCGGGTCCGGCGCGTCGGTGTCGGCCATCGCGATGATGTTGCCGTTCTTGATGTCGGAGACCACGATGATCCCCCACTCGGCGCTGAGCTTGTCCTTTTGGCTCTGGATGGCCTGCTGGGCGAAGTACTGCAGGTCCGAGTTCAGGGTGAGCTTGACGTCCTTGCCGTTGACCGCCGGCGTCAGCTGGTCCACCCCCACCGGGATGCGCAGGCCGTCGGCGCCGATCTCGAAGACCCGCTTGCCGGGCGTGCCCTTGAGCACGTCATCCTGGGTCTGCTCCAGCCCGGCCTGGCCGGTGGTGCCATCCTTGAGGAAGCCCACGATTCCGCCGGCCACCGAGCCGTTGGGGTAGACACGCTTGCTGGTGCCTTCGGTGACGATGCCGGGAATCTGCAGTTTTGAGATCCGGTCCTCGACGTCGGGGCGGATGTCCTTGGCGACGATGTAGTAGCGCTGGGTGCCGGTAAGGGCGTTCTTGATGTCGTCCTTTTTCATGCCGAGGACGTTCGCGAGCTCTTCGATGCCCTGGTCGCGGGGGATCTTGACGATCGTGTCCTTGCCGTCCACCGGCTCGAGCCGGGGGAACGATTCGGTCTTGGTGTTGACCGTCTGGTCGACCACCACGTTGTAGCGGATCACGCTGCTGGCCAGGACGTTGCCGCTGGCGTCCAGGATCTTCCCGCGCTCGGCCGGGAGCACCGTGGGCGTGAGCCGGTTCTTCAGGGCCGCCTCGGCCATGCCGCCCATGTCCAGGCCCTGGACCAGGAACAGCTTGCCGCCGACCACCAGCAGGAGCGCGAGCATCAGGCACAGGCCGATCCGCAACCGCAACGTGGCGCTTGGCGTCCCGGATGTGCGTGCCTTGCCGGATTTCTGCGCCACGGTACTTCCTTGCTGTTCGGCTGTGCTGGCTGGTGCTGCCCCGTTACTGGCCGGGAATTACTTGCCGGGGACCTTCTGGGCCGGAGCCGGGACGGATCCGCCGTGCAGGTCTACCGACGGAACGGGAACGGCGGCGGCGGCCTGGGCCGCGGCCGCGGCTGCTGTCCCTGCTGCGGCCTGGGCTGCGGCGGCTGCATCGGGGGCGGCAGCAGCCGTGGGGGCGTCGGCGGGCTTGCGGTTGGCCAGCGGATCCTTGGCCGAGGGGGCCGGAACCACGCTGACCTGGCCGGCGACGGCCGGCGCCGCGATCACGGCGGAGGGGGCGTCACTCTTGGCGGCCGGCTTGGCCTTGCCGGTGACCGAGAGGGTGGACAGGTCGATCTGGCCCTTGCTGGTGGAGGCCACCATGCCCAGCTCCGTGGCCTTTGCGGCCAGGTTCTGCGGGGCGTCGTAGTTCTGCACCTGCTGGGTGAGGTCCTGGTTCTGCTTGTTCAGGGTGTTCTGCTTGGCCCGCAGCTCCACCAGCTGGTACTGCGCCGAGGAGACGGAGATGTTCAGCACCAGCACCGCCATCAGTGCCAGGGCCAGCAGGCCGAAGCACATGACGACGAACGGCGCGCGGCGCCGCCGCGGCACCGAACGGACAACGGAGAGCGGGGTGCGGCTCTTCCGGCCGGGGGTCCCCGGCTGGAGTTCGGGCAGGGCACGCGCCGTGGCAGCGGTGGACACGGGGAACCTGTTGACGGCGGCAGTGCTCATGCGTCTCTCCTGGCTTTGATGCGTTCCACGGCGCGGAGCCTGGCGGAGGCTGCCCGTGGGTTTTCGTCGATTTCGGCGGCGGTGGGCACTTCCGTGCCCTTCGTCAGGGTTTTGAGCTCCGGCTTGTGTTCCTCGAGCTCCACCGGGAAGCCCAGCGGTGCGGAGGATTTTGAGCCGGCCTGGAAGACGCCCTTGACGATCTTGTCTTCCAGCGAGTGGTAGGACATGACGACAATCCGGCCGCCGAGGGCGATCGAAGCCACGGCGGCGGGGATGGCACGCTCCAGCACGTCGAGTTCCTCGTTGACCTCGATCCGCAGGGCCTGGAAGGTCCGTTTGGCCGGGTGTCCGCCGGTCCTGGCGGCGCCGGCAGGGACGACGGCGCGGATCGTGTCGACCAGCTGACCGGTGGTGGTGAAAGGCTGCTCCGCCCGGGCCGCGACAATGCGGTTGGCGATCCGCCCCGCGAACTTCTCCTCGCCCCACTTCCGGATGATCCGGACCAGGTCCTCTTCGCTGTAGTTGTTGACGACGTCGGCGGCGGTCTGGCCGCGGCTGGTGTCCATCCGCATGTCCAGCGGAGCGTCGAAGGAATAGGCGAATCCACGTTCGCGCTCGTCCAGTTGCAGGGATGAAACTCCCAGGTCCATCAGGATGCCGTGGACCTCAGCGAACCCGAGGTCTTCGAGCACCTCGGGGATTTCGTCATAGACGGCGTGGACAAGGTCGGTCCGGTTGGCGAAGGGCGCCAGCCGCTCTCCGGCCAGGGCCAGCGCTTCCTCGTCACGGTCGATGCCGATCAGGTGCAGGTCCGGGAACCGCTGCAGCATGGCTTCCGAGTGGCCGCCCATCCCCAGCGTGGCATCCACGACGACGGGCGTCTCGCCGCGGCGCCGGGCAGCTTCAAATCCCGGGGCCAACAAATTAATGCACCGGTCCTTGAGGACCGGTACATGGCGTTCGGACGTAGGCTTCGCCTGGTTGGAGTCATCGCTCATGCCTGCGTCCTTCCATGGTCGGTGGCATTGCTGAAGATGGTGATCGGGGCCTGCTGCTTCTTGGTCCAGATCCCCATCCGCGCCTATCCTGCGATCCGCCTGGCTCCGGGGAAGTGAGCCAGGTGAACTGCCGGATGGGCGGCTGGAGATCTCGAGCAAGAAACGTGGTGGTGCGGGTACTGCAGGTGCCTGGGGGCTAGAGAATCCCCGGGATAGCGTCATCCGTTTCCGAGAAGGCGGTTTCCTTTTCGGCCAGGTACTCGTTCCAGGCCTGGGCGTCCCAGATCTCAGCCCGGGTGCCGGCGCCGATGACGGCCAGCTCCCTGCCGAGTCCTGCGTACTCCCGGAGCGCCGGCGGAATCGTCACGCGCCCCTGCTTGTCAGGTACCTCGTCCGAGGCTCCAGAGAGGAAAACGCGGATGTAGTCACGGGCCTGCTTGGAGGAGATTGGCGCCTCCCGCATTTGCTCGTGAACCCGGCCGAATTCCGCCTCACTGAAGACGTAGATGCAGCGTTCCTGGCCCCTTGTGAGAACCAGACCCCCGGCGAGCTCCTCGCGGAACTTCGCCGGCAGGATGATGCGGCCTTTCTCGTCCAGACGTGGTGAATGAGTGCCGAGAAACACGGCCCACCGCCCGTCTGTTATAGGAAGTCCAACGTCCCCTGTGCTGCCACTACCCTCTTACGTCCTCCACATTACTCCACTTCACTCCCCCGTCAACGACATTCCGGCTATATGCGCGCATTTTCGACGCATTTTTTCGGCAAATGACCCGCGCGAATAAAGGGAAGGACGGAAAGTGGTGCGCTGTGGAGGAGAAATGGGGTCCAGTGGTGCCTCACGTCGCCTCGAAAGCGGGCCGGAGGGGGCTTAAACACCAAAAGGCCCGCCGAAGCGGGCCTTGGATCCTACGATGCGGTGCTGGGTTGTCCTCCGGGGTGGGAAATGGAGGATGCTCGTTGCGTCTCCGGCTCAGGAATCTCCGCGGTGCCGTTCCTCCCAGCGTTCCTCGAGATTGCTCATAAACGAACTGCGCGGCTTTCCCGGCTTCCGGCCCGCGCCGCCGGCGGCTTTGGCTTTTCCGGCGCCGTTGCGCATGGTGGCGAAATAGACGCCGCCACCCATGACGACGAATCCCAGGACGCCCACAAAAATGTTCTGCAGCGAAACGCCCAGCAACAGGAGAAGAACACCGGCGAGGGTGCCGAGAATCCCGATCACCAGGTGACGGGTAGACCAGGAGCGGCCCGGGTCAGAGCCCATGGAGCTGGCGAACTTGGGATCGTCCTCATGCAGCTGCTTCTCAAGTTGCTCCAGCAACTTCTGTTCGTGCTCCGAGAGCGGCATCACGACCTCCTTAAGTCGGCCAACGTCCGGACGTGACGCGGCCTTTGTCCCTAATCCCCCAACGTCCGGGAATCCCCCGCGGTTCCCGCGTCCCCGTCATTGGGTGGGCGGTCTCCCCGGGACGGACCCGGAAGGTGTTGAGCTGGCACTGCCGTCAGTCCGAACGTTCATCCAGTCGTTCGAAATCTACGTATTAATAAGGATAGTTTGTTGCGCCCCGTTCGGAAAGACGCTGTGGACCCCTGCACCGGCGCCTCTGGCAGGCCCGGCGGGCGGCCGCCCGGGGACCCCGGTTGACGCTTCAGCCCTGGCCGGTGCCGGGGTCCAGCAACCGGGCCGGCAGGACCGATTTGTTGCCAAACTTGCGGGTCACGCGGTCCAGGGCCTGCTCGGCCGCGCGCCAGTTGTCGTCCCGGCGGTCCAGGCTCAACTGCAGCGGAGCCTGGGCCGCTTCCTCAAGCTGTTCGGCCCTGATGCCGATCAGCCGGACGGCCATCGGCCGGTCCCCGACCGATTCCAGCAATTGCAGGGCCACGCCGTACAGAAGCTGGGCGCTGTCCAGCGGCGTGCTGACAGTCCGGCTGCGCGTGATGGTGGAGAAGTCCGAGTACCGCAGCTTGAGGGCGACGGTCCGGGCGTGCATGCCGGCGCTGCGCAGCCGCTCCGCCGTGCGGTGGGCGAGGCGGAGCAGTTCGCGGTGCAGCAGTGCCGGGTCAGTCGTGTCCACGGCGAAGGTCTCTTCCGCCCCGATGCTCTTCTCCAGCCGGACCGGCGTGACCGGCCGCGGGTCGATGCCCCGGGACAGCCGGTAGACGTGTTCCCCGGTGGCGCCCAGGATCTTCCGCAGCGAGGGCAGCGGCGTCGCGGCGACGTCGGCCACGGTGCGGATTCCCATTCGGGCGAGTACTTCGACGGTCTTCGCCCCGACCCCCCAAAGCGCGTTGACCGGCAGGGTGTGCAGGTAGGGAACAGTCTCCTCCGGACGGATCAGCAGCAATCCGTCCGGCTTGCACCGCGTCGAGGCGATCTTGGCCACAAATTTGCTGGCCGCGATCCCCACCGAGGCCGTGATTCCGAGTTCGTCGGAGACCCGGCGCCGGATCAGTGCCCCGATGTCCCGGGGCGGGCCGAGCCGGCGGATGGCCCCGCCGACGTCGAGGAACGCCTCGTCGACGCTCAGGGGCTCCACCAGGTCGGTGATCGATCCGAAGATGGCCATGATCTGGCCGGAGACCTCGTAGTACAGCTTGTGGCGCGGTTCGATGATGACGGCGGTGGGGCACATCCGCGCCGCGATGGCCATGGGCATGGCCGATTTGACGCCGAATTTGCGGGCCTCATAGGAGGCGGACAGCACCACCGAACGCTCCGCCGGGTAGCCCACGATCACGGGCCTGCCCTTGAGTTCGGGCCGCGTCCGGAGCTCCACCGAGACGAAGAAGGCATCCATGTCGACGTGCAGGATGCTGCTGCCCCGAAGCTCGCGCAGATCCGCTTCGGTGAATGGCGTCCGGCCCCGGAGGGCGCCGCCTCCGGCGCCGGGCATCGCGCCCGGCCATTCTTCGCGCTTTTCGGTGCCGCTCCCGCTGTCCTGCCCCACGGATCAATCCTATGCGCAGGTACTGACTAAACTGGAGGCTGAATCCGGCGTCAACACCAGGAGGAATGTCTTCGTGAAGGTTTTTGGACAGCGCAACCGGGCCCTGGCTGCCGTCACCGCGGCGGCGGCCCTGCTGGCGCTTACAGCCTGCACTTCCGGAGAGGGGGCACCTGCAGCCTCCCAGGCGGCAGCACCGGCGTCCACCGCCCAGGCCTCCGTCACCGCCTCGGCCAGTCCATCGGCCCGGCCCGGCACCTCGGCCACCGTGGGTGCCCTGGTCGCCGAGTTCCCGCAGAAGCTCCTGCCCGTCATGCCGGGAGCCAAGGTGGAGTCCAGCAGCTTCGACAAGACGGGGACACCTGCCACCATCGCCCTGGTGGGGAAGATCACCGCACCTTCGGCCGATGTCGTGGGCTACTACACCAAGGCACTCGAGGGCCAGGGCTTCAAGGCCGTCCCCGGCGAGACCGTCGGCTCGGTGGCCTCCAAGGACTTCCTGCGCGGGGATAGCGAGACCGTTAACCTCGCCGTGGTGGAAGCCGCCGGGATCTCCACCTTCACCATCGGGGCAAACGTCGCCGCCGAGTCCGCCAAGTGAGCCTGGCCGAGCAACTCCGCGTCGAGCAGACTGACTTCGTCGCTGCCGTCGCCGGCAAGCTCACGGATTTCCTGACTGCCCGCGCCACGGTGATGTCCGCCATCTCGCCGGACATCGATCCCCTCATGGGCTCCATCTCCAACCTCGTCACCGGCGGCAAGCGGCTCCGGGCCCTGATGTGCTACTGGGGCTGGCGGGGCGCGGGCGGGGACGCTGCCGCGCCGGAGGTGATCACCGCGGGGTCGGCCCTTGAGCTGTTCCAGGCCGCAGCGCTGATCCACGACGACATCATCGACCGGTCCGACACCCGCCGCGGAGGACCCAGCGTCCACCGGCGCTTCAGCGAACTGCACGCCGACCAGGGCTGGGCCCTCGACCCGGAGCGCTTCGGACACGCCGCGGCCATCCTGACCGGAGACCTGTGCCTGTCCTTCAGCGAGGAATCTTTCACCGAAATCGGCGACCGTGCGGCCGCCGGCAGCCGGGCGCGGCTCATCTTTAACCTGATGCGTGCCGAGGTCATGGCCGGCCAGTACCTGGACATCCTTGAAGAGGTCGCCGGCCCGCACCGGGACCGGGCCGGTGCGGTCAGCCGGGCCCAGTCGATCATCCGTTTCAAGTCGGCCAAATACTCCACCGAGCACCCCCTCGCCCTCGGCGGCGCACTGGCGGGGGCCACCGATGAGCTGCTCCGCGGCTACTCGGCCTTCGCGCTCCCCCTGGGCGAGGCGTTCCAGCTCCGCGACGACGTGCTGGGCGTGTTCGGGGACCCTGTCACCACCGGGAAGCCCGCCGGGGATGACCTTCGGGAGGGCAAGCGGACGGTGCTGGTGGCGTTTGCCCTGGACCAGGCGACACCGGCGGAGTCCGCCTTCATCGACGCCAGGCTGGGCAGCCCCGACCTCGGCGACGACGACGTCGAGGAGATCCGCCGGATCATCATTGACTGCGGTGCCCTGCAGGCCACCGAGGTGCTCATCGGGGAGTTCGGCGCTGCCGCGTTCGGGGCCCTTGACGAACTGTCGCTGGACGAGCTGCCCAAGACGGCGTTGCGCCGGCTGGCCGAGGCCGCGGTCAGCCGGGCCGCCTGACCGCCTGACCCGCCGTCGAAACGCCGCCACCCGGGACCCCCGGCCGGCTGTGGACATGGCAAAGGCCGTGCACCGTGCAGGATGTCCCTGCGCCGAGCACGGCCTTTGCCGCATCGCTTGTTGGGTCTACCGGGCTCTCCGCTACCAGGCCATGGTCTGGGCGCGGCGCCGGATCTCCGTCTTCCGGCCTTCGCGGAGTGCGTCAATGGGCCGTCCGCGCAGGGATTCGTCGGCGGTGAAGAGCCAGGTGATGAGTTCTTCATCCGAGTAGCCTGCGTCCGAAAGCACGACGATGGTGCCTTTAAGGCTTTCCACCGCGTGGCCCTCCTGGATAAAGGCGGCGGGTACGGACCGGATCCGCCGGTCACCGACTCGAATGGCCGCCAAGGCGCGTTCGTCCAGGAGCGCATGAACCTTGGTGATGGAAACATTCAGCAGCTCGGCAACGTCGGGCAGGGGCAGCCATTCGCCTACAAGGCTTTCTACATTACTCACGCGTCAAGAGTGCCATGGCCGACGGCGTTGCGCCTAGTCAGCCACGGGCCCGGTACCTATATGAACCCGCCCGCGGCCGCCTCCCCCGGCAGCCATGGAACAGGCCACGGGATCGTGCCATCAGACCGCCGCTATAGGCCGCGGCACGACACACCAGAAAGGCGGGTTTGCGGAATGTCAAACAGTTCTTGTGCTATTTCGCAATTCATGAGAGATTCACATAGATCACATTTGTAACTGGGGTATCAAGAGTCACACTGGTAACACCAGTAACACCAGCCTGACCCGCAGCGTTCGCCGCTGAGAAGAGGATCTTTCCCATGACGACGTCCCGTTCGCCGAGGCCCACCACGAGGCCCGGTTTCCCGCTCATTGCGGCGACGACGGCGGCACTGCCCGCCGTCGTGCTTTCTTCGTTGGCGATCGCCCAGCCGGCCGCGGCCGAATCACGCCCGCGCGCCATCCCGGCCACCCTGGCCGCCGCCATGAAGGCCCAGGCTGAAGGCCTGACCGCCCGGGCCCTGCCCTCGGCGATGATCCCGGCGGGTTCCGTCTCCACGGCCATCCCCACGGCGTTCCAGCCGGCCCAGGCTGCCGCTCCGGCCGATTACACGATTGCCCGCGGCGACACGGTCAGCGCGATTGCCGGCAAGTTCGGCCTGGACACCTACGCCGTCCTCAAGCTGAACAACCTGCAGCCCAACACGGTCATCTACCCGGGCCAGAAGATCCAGCTCAGCGGTAACGCCGTCGCGGCCCCGACCCAGGCACCCGCCGCGCCGTCGGCGCCGGCACCGGCACCCGCTCCGGCCGGCGGCCAGGTCTACACCGTCAAGTCCGGCGACACGCTCAGCGCCATCGCGGCCCGCAACGGCGTCCAGCTCTCCGACGTCTTCAGCTGGAACGGGCTGACCATGCGCTCCGTGATCTACCCGGGCCAGCAGATCAAGGTCGGTGGCGGCGCCGCGCCGTCCGCACCGGCGGCCCCGGCCCCGTCTGCCCCCGCCGCCCCGGCACCGGTCGCAGCTCCGGCACCGGCCCCGGCTTCCGGCTCGTACACCATCAAGGCCGGGGACACCCTTTCCGGTATCGCGGCCCGGAACGGCGTCAAGCTCTCCGATATCCTCTCGGCGAACCAGCTGACCATGAGCAGCATCATCTACCCGGGCAACAAGCTCGTCATCCCCGGGGCGGGCTCCGGCACCATCAACCCCAGCTCAAGCCAGCCGCCGGCAACGGTGACGCCGCTGGTGCCCAGCACCTTCCTTGGCTTCAGCTACCCGGAAGCCGTGGTCAACTCGGCCAACCAGAACAAGGCGATCCTGAACGCCTCCCCGGTCCCCAGTACCGCCCAGATGAAGCAGATCGTGGCCGACACCGCCCGGCGGATGGGCGTGGATCCCTCCCTGGCCATGGCGTTCGCCTTCCAGGAGTCCAGCTTCAACCAGCGCTCGGTCTCCCCGGCCAACGCGATCGGCACCATGCAGGTCATCCCGTCCTCGGGCCAGTGGGCCTCGGACCTGGTGGGGCGCAAGCTGAACCTGCTCGACCCGTACGACAACGCCACCGCCGGCGTCGCCATCATCCGCCAGCTGGTCCGTACCAGCAAGGACCTGGACAACGCGATCGCCGGGTACTACCAGGGGCAGTATTCGGTGAGCAAGAACGGCATGTACGACGACACGAAGGCGTATGTGGCCTCGATCAAGAAGCTGCAGCAGCAGTTCAGCTGAACGCAGACATCGCGCGGGGCTGAGCCCTCCGTCGCGTAACGATACGGGCCCGGATTGCATGTCAATCCGGGCCCGTTTCCGTGCAGAGCTTAGGATCGAATGGTGCAGGAATACACATCGGACGCTCTCGTCGGGACCCTGGTGGATAACCGGTACCTGGTTCACTCCAAGCTGGCCAGGGGAGGAATGTCCACCGTCTACCTCGCCACCGACCGCAGGCTGGAGCGGGACGTGGCGCTCAAGGTACTGCACCCGCACATGGCCGGCGACCCGCAGTTCCTGGACAGGCTGGGCCGCGAGGCGAAGGCCGCCGCCCGGCTGTCCCATCCCCACGTGGTGGGTGTGCTGGACCAGGGCGAGGACGGTCCGCTGGCCTACCTGGTGATGGAATACATCAAAGGCCACACGCTGCGCGACGTCCTCAAGGACAAGGGCGCCCTGACACCGCGGCTGGCCCTGGCCCTGATCGACCCGGTGGTCGAGGGTCTCGGCGCCGCCCACGCGGCCGGGCTCATCCACCGTGACGTCAAGCCGGAGAACGTGCTGATCGCCGACGACGGCCGGATCAAGATCGGCGACTTCGGCCTGGCCCGTGCCATCACGACGACGACCAGCACCGGAGCGCTGATCGGCACGGTTGCCTACCTCTCCCCCGAACTGGTGATGGGCCGGCAGGCCGACGCCCGCAGCGACATCTACTCCCTGGGGATCATGCTGTACGAGATGATCACCGGACGCCAGCCGTTCGACGGCGAGGT
>DASSXE010000006.1:0-3183 GCA_035704125.1 Arthrobacter sp. | reverse complement strand
CTTCAACCGCCATTGGGGGCAGATCCTGCTCTCGGCCGTGCTGTTCCTGGCCTACGGCGGGATCCTGTTCGGCGTCCTGCCCACGGTGGCCGGTTACGTCTCCTGGCAGGCCCACCTCGGCGGTGCGGCCGGCGGGGTGGTTGCGGCCCTGCTGTTGCGCCGGCGGCCGACGGGCCGTCCCGCGCCGACGGCTTAAACGCCGACGCCGGCCCTCCCGCAGCGGGGAGGGCCGGCGCCGGGCCTCCCGGAATCAGCCGGCGTAGGGCTTGGCGGAGAGGATCTCCACGGTGATGTCCTTGCCGTTGGGGGCGGTGTAGCTGAGCTTGTCGCCCTCCTTGTGCCCGACGATGGCCGAACCGAGGGGGGACTTCTCGCTGAAGACGTCCAGGTCCGAGTCGCCGGCAATTTCGCGCGAACCCAGCAGGAAGGTCTCCTCGTCCCCGGCGATCTTCGCCACGACGATCATGCCCGGCTCGACGATCCCGTCGTCGGCCGGAGCTTCGCCCACGTGCGCGTCGCGCAGCAGCGCGGTCAGCTGCCGGATCCGGGCCTCGATCTTGCCCTGCTCCTCCTTGGCGGCGTGGTAGCCGCCGTTCTCCTTGAGGTCGCCTTCCTGGCGGGCAGCTTCGATCTTCTGAACGATGTCTGCACGGCCGGGGCCGGAGAGGTGGTCCAGCTCTGCCTTCAGGCGGTCAAAAGCTTCCTGGGTAAGCCAAGCTGCAGTTGCGCTGTTGGTGGTCGACACGGACTTCTCCTTTGGGTGGTCAAACAAGCTGGTAAAACAAGCAAAGACCCCGCCACGGTGGCCACTTATGGAACTCAGTAACCAGCTCAGCGGGGTAAAGGTATTGATCCATTGTAGTCAATGCTGTGGATAAACCCAAGAACCCGTGCGGCGCACGTCACACCCGTGTTACTCCGGGCGTCACGCCGGGCCCGGCCCGGCGCTACTTCGCGGCGTCCGGAATCCAGCAGTTGTCGACGACGGCGGAGACGGCCTGCGACTCGGTGCGCAGCTCCACCCGCCGGACGGTGGTGTGCCCGCCGTCGACGCCCGCCGCCGCGTCGTTGGGGCCGATGTCGATGACCTTCCAGCCGACCACGGCGAACTTTGAGTCCAGCGCCTTCACCGCGCACTTGGCGGCCGTCCCGGGGTTCTTGGTGACCTGGAAGTCGATCTGGGCCAGGGTGGCATCGGGGGTGCTGTAGCCGATGTCCTTGAAGCTCACGGACTCGGTGGCCGCCGAGGTGGAAACCCAGACAAGGAAGCCGATTCCGACGGCCAGCGCCGCGATCAGGAGATTGCGCTGTGTCTTGCCTCCGGCCTTGCCGCCGACCGCGCGCTTTTGACCACCGTAGCGATTGGCTAGGCTGGTGGGTGCCGGCGCGGACGCGGCGGGCTGCTCCTCGGAAGTCACCAGTCCAGTTTAGTGTGGATCGGGCAGCCGGAATTCCGCACCACCTCCGCGCCGTTCCGGCCGGCGGCAGCGCCGGCAGATTTTCGGCACGAACCATCCGTAGAAGAAAGAGGAGCCGTCCGACGATGACAGCGTCCCCCAGCACGTCAGAGCCGCTTCGGCTGCTCGCCGTCCACGCCCACCCCGACGACGAGTCCAGCAAGGGCGCCGCGACGATGGCCATGTACGCCGCGGCCGGCGTCGACGTCCTGGTGGCCACCTGCACCGACGGCTCCCGCGGGGACATCCAGAACCCGGCGATGGAATCGGCGCCGCACCCCAAGCGGGACATGGCCGGCGCACGCCGGCTGGAGATGGACAACGCCGCCAAGGTCCTGGGCATCAGCCAGCGCTGGCTGGGGTTCGTCGATTCGGGCCTGCCCGAGGGTGACCCGCTGCCGCCGCTGCCGGTCGGTTCCTTCGCCACCCTGCCGCTGGAGCGGGCTGCCGCACCGCTGGTCCGGCTGGTCCGGTCGTTCAAACCGCACGTCATCCTCAGCTATGACGAGAACGGCGGCTACCCGCACCCGGACCACATCATGGCGCACCGCGTCGCCGTCGAGGCCTTCGACGCCGCCGGCGATCCGGAACGGTACCCCGGCACGGGGCAGGCGTGGGCTCCCAGCAAGCTGTACTACGACCGGGCGTTCAGTCCGGAACGCTTCCGTGCCCTGCACTACGCCCTGGAGGAGGCCGGCCTGCAGTCGCCCTACGCGGAGCGGATCGCCGCGTGGCTGGAGGCCGACGCCGAGGGGCACACCCCGCCGGCACCGAAACATGACACCACCACGCAGATCCAGTGCGGGGACTTCTTCGAAGCCCGGGACAACGCCCTGCGCGCGCACCGGACGCAGATCGACCCGGAAGGGTTCTTCTTCGCGGTCTCGCCGGCCATGCAGCGCCAGACCTGGCCCTGGGAGGACTACTCGCTGATCCAGTCCCGCGTCCCCGCCGAACTGCCGGAAACGGACTTCTTCGCCGGGCTAAGATAGACCCAGCAGAGACTTCTATGCCGCGTAGAAAAGCGGCGTCGACGGCCTCACACCCAGCTCCCCACAGAAGGTTTCCACCGTGCATTCCTTGTTCATCGCCCTGGCGACAACCCCGGCGCCCTCCCCGACGCCGTCCCTGCGCCCCGGGCTCGACCAGGACCAGGTCACCCCGGGTCTGCTGGGATTCGTGCTGACCGCCTTTATCGTGATCCTCACCGCCCTGCTGATCGTGGACATGGTACGCAGGATCCGGCGGGTCCGTTACCGGGCTCAGGTGGAGGAAGAACGCGCCGGCGCCGCGGGTTCCGGTGACCCGGCCGCCGGCGGATTCCCTGCCGGCGGCGCCGAAGGCCGCGGCGGCGCCGGGCCCACCCGGCCGGAGGCCAACGGTGACGCCGGGTCCGGGACCCGCTAGGCCCCGCCCCGCCGGGGACCCGCCGGGTGGCCGTAACGCCCTCGGCGCGGAACCCTCTGCCTATCTCCGCCAGCACGCCGGCAACCCGGTGCACTGGCAGCCCTTTGGCGACGAGGCGTTCGCCGCCGCCGCAGACCGGGACGTGCCGGTCTTCCTCTCGATCGGCTACGCGGCCTGCCACTGGTGCCACGTCATGGCGCAGGAATCCTTTGAGGACCAGGCCACGGCCGATTACCTGAACGCCCACTTCGTCGCCGTGAAGGTGGACCGGGAGGAACGGCCCGACGTCGACGCCGCCTACATGGCAGCCACCCAGGCG
>DASSXE010000283.1:0-3864 GCA_035704125.1 Arthrobacter sp. | reverse complement strand
GAGTCCGAGATCGCAGTCGACGTATTTGGCGACGTATTCGCGCTGGCTGACGATGGTGGCGTCCACCTGCGGCCAGTTACCCCAGAACGGCTGGCCGACATGCCAGAGAATGCCGGCGGCCGTACCGGTCAGGACAATGAGGATGATGACGGCGGTCCGGGCTTTCCGAACCATGCGGCGGCGGAGGTTGTCGACGTCGCGTGCCGGAGTCTCCCCGAACGGCTGACCGGCGACCGGCAGCTCGACGCCTGGCGCTAGAACGGCAGTGCTCATATTCCCCCGATACGGTGCACCGTTGGGCGCAGATACGGTGAGTATAGCCACCGGGCGGAGGATGAGGCCGGGAGCGTCGGGGGATTTTTCTCAACCCACTAAAAAACCCCGCATATCCGCTGCTGAGGCGGGAATGCGGGGTTCTTCTCGAGCTTCCTATCAGAATCGAACTGATGACCTTTTCATTACGAGTGAAACGCTCTACCGACTGAGCTAAGGAAGCAACCGCGTGAGCCTCCGGTGAACCGGGCGGATCATGCAAGAGTCAACTGTAATGGAGTGTCCGCGCCCGGGTCAAAATGACCGGAGCGGGCGCGGAAACGGTGTCAGCAGACGGTGTTGTCGGCCGGGGTTTTGCCGTCCACGAGGTAGCCGTCGACGGCGTTTCCGATGCAGCTGTTGGAGCGACCGTAGGCCGTGTGGCCCTCACCCTTCCAGGTCAGCAGCGAGGCTTTGCCCAGCTGCTTGCGCAGCGAACCGGCCCACTCCACCGGCGTCGCCGGGTCCCCGGTGGTGCCGATGACGACGATGTCCGTGGAGCCCTTGTACTGCACCGGCGCGGGCGTGCGCAGGTTCTTGTAGGGCCAGTCCTTGCAGCTCGTGCCGCCATAGGCGAAGTAGTACCCCAGGGTGGGGGAGAGCTGGCGGAGCTGCTGTTCCTCGGCCCGCATCGCGGCCGTGTCCGAGGACATCGGGTAGTCGAGGCAGTTGATCGCGGTGAAGGCGAAGGTTGAGTTCGCCGAGTAGGTGCCGTTGGGTTCGCGGTCCGCGCCGAAGTCGGAGAGCCGGAGCATGGGCGAGACGTCGCCCTTCTTGGCGCTGTCCAGGGCCTGGGTCAGCAATGGCCAGTTGTCGTCGTTGTAGAACGGCAGGATGAAGCCGCTGACGAACATCGAGGCGTTGACCACCCGGCCGTCCTTGGCGGCCTTCGGGTTGGCCTCCACGGACGCGATGATGTCCTGGATTTCCCGGATAGCATCGTCCGGGGTCCCGCTGAACGGGCAGCCGCTGCCCTGGAGGCAGTGCGTGACGTAGGCGCGGATGGCCTTCTCGAACGCCTTCGCCTGGCCGCTGGTCAGTTCCTCGTAGCTCAGCGACGGGTCCATGGCGCCGTCCAGCACCATGCGGCCCACGTTGTCCGGGAAGAGCGAGGCGTAGGTGGAGCCCAGGAAGGTGCCGTAGGAGTAGCCCAGGTAGTTCAGCTTCGCGTCGTTCAGCACACCGCGCAGGACGTCGAGGTCCTTGGCTGCGCTGACGGTGTCGACGTGCGCCAGGATGGGCCCGGTCTTCTCCACGCATTTGGCGTCGATCGCCTTGTTATCCGCGAGGGCTTCGGCCAGGCCGGCGTCGGTGTCGAGGTTGTAGACCTTGGCACGGTTGGCGTCGCGCTCCTGGTCGGTGAGGCAGGTGACCGGCGCGGAACGCTTGACGCCGCGCGGGTCGAAGCCGACGACGTCGTAGTTGGCGCGCACCTTGTCGGAGATGTTGGTGGACCCGGCGTCGCGGACGAAGTCCACCCCGGAGCCGCCCGGGCCGCCCGGGTTGACCAGCAGGCTGCCCTTCTTGTTTCCGCCCTTCGCGGCGATCTTGAGGACGGCCAGTTCGATGCTGCCGCCGTCGGGCTTGCTGTAGTCCACCGGGACCTTGACCTTGGCGCACTGGAAGTCACCCTCACAGCGCGTCCAGGTCAGCTGCTGGGAGTAAAACGTGCGCAGCTCGGCGGGGGCGGCGGCCGCGATGGAGGGGTCGGCGGGGCCGGCGGAGCTCGACGGCGTTGTGTTGGCGGAGCCGAAGAGCGTGCAGGAGGAGAGGACCAGGGCCAGCACCAGGCCCAGTGCCAGGGCTCCGGCCGAGCGCAGGCCGGACCCCGGGGGGCGGCTGCCGGCGGGCCGGGATGGTGCTGACGTCATGCGGTTCTCCTTGGGACGGAAACAGAGGCGGTGAAGGGAGGCGGAAGTATCGGGGCCTGGCGGGTCAGATGAGGCTGGCTGCCATGGATTCGACCGCCAGCAGGGGAGCGACGTTGGAGGTGGTGATCCGCTGCCGGGCGGTGTTGATGGCGTCCATCCGGGCCAAAGTCACCTCGGCTGTGGAGTGGCCGGCGAATTCCTGCAATTCGCTGCGGAGCTCCACGTTGACCAGTTCGACGGCGTTCCCCATCTGGATGATGAGCACGTCGCGGTAAAAGGACATCAGGTCCGTCAGCGTCCGGTCGAGCGAGTCGGTGACCGAGCGCTTCGCACGCCGCTTCTGGTCGTCCTCCAGCTGCTTGACCTGGCCCCGCATCGCCGGCGGCAGCGGGCCGCTCTCCGGGGCGCCCAGGGTGGCCAGCAACGCGGCCTTCTCCGCGGCGTCGCGTTCGTCGTTGGAGCTGTTGGCCTCATCCGTGGCGATCTTCACCAGCTTGTCCGCCATCATCACGGCCGCGGTGATACCGCGCAGGTGCAGCGGGAAGCGGACGGTTTCCAGCCGGCGTTCCCGGGCCTCCGGGTCCCGGGCCAGTCGGCGGGCGATGCCCACGTGGCTTTGCGCGGCCCGCGCGGCGCGTTCGGCGACGTCGGGGGCGACGCCGTCGCGCTTGACCAGCAGGGCGGCGACGTCGGCCGCCGGCGGTAGCCGCAGGGCCACGGGCCGGCAGCGGGACCGGATCGTCACCAGCACATCGGCGGGGGAGGGGGCGCACAGCATCCAGATGGTGCGCGGGGTGGGTTCCTCGATGGCCTTGAGCAGCACGTTGGTGGTTCGTTCGGCCATCCGGTCCGCGTCCTCGACCACGATGATGCGCCAGCGGGCGGAGGAGGGACGGTTGCCGGCGCTGGAAACCAGTTCGCGGGCCTCGTCGATGGTGATGGTGACCTTCTCGGTCCGCACGAACGTCACATCGGAGTGCGTCTCGCCGACGATGGTCTGGCAGGCGTGGCATTCGCCGCAACCGCGCCGGGCCACGTCCTCCTGGTCGCAGTTAAGGGCCGCGGCGAAGGCCTTCGCGGCGTTGGACCGGCCCGACCCCGGCGGGCCGGTGAAGAGCCAGGCGTGGGTCAGGCCGTCGCCCTCGGCGGCAAGCCGCAACTGGGTGACGACGGCGGGCTGGCCCTGCAGGTCGTCCCAGACGCTCATGCCGAGCTGCTTTGGCGGAGCGCGAGCAGGGCATCCACCCGGTCCAGGATCCGGCCGGCCAGCTCCCGCACCGGCAGATGGGCCTCGAGGACCAGGTACTGTTCGGGCCGGTCCGCGGCGAGGTCCAGGAACGCGCCGCGGATCCTGGCGTGGAACTCGTCGGCCTCGGATTCCAGCCGGTCCTCCGTGGCGTCCCCCGCGGTGCGGCGGCGCCGGCCGTCGGCGGGGTCGACGTCGAGCAGTACCGTCAGGTCCGGCTGCAGGCCGGCGGTGGCCCACTCGTTGATCCCGCGCACCGTCTCGGTGCCCAGGTTCCGGCCGGCGCCCTGGTACGCGACGGACGAATCGATGTAGCGGTCGGTGAGGACCACCTCGCCGCGCTCCAGCGCCGGCCGGAGGACCTGGCTGGCATGTGCGGCCCGGGAGGCGGCGAAGATCAGGGCCTCGGTGCGGGCGTCGATGTGGCCGTGGCCG
>DASSXE010000260.1:0-2754 GCA_035704125.1 Arthrobacter sp. | reverse complement strand
GTGGTGCCTCAGCCGTCGGATCGACACCTCGAGCGAAACGGCATCAGCGAACAGTGGCAAGTGAGTCATCCGCAACATCGATCAACCAGCACCTGAACCAGTTTGTGCTGAGCAGCGCGGACGTGGAGGAATTCCTGGGCGAATTGGCCCGGGTCTCGGCGCGCACCTTCTCCGAACCAGGGGACGAAATCCTCTGCGGCATCACCCTGCTCCGTGAGCGGAAGGGCGCCACCGTGGCCAGCAGCAGCGCTGCCGCACAGGCCATGGATGAGATCCAGTACGGTTTCAGCGACGGCCCCTGTGTCACGGCCTCACGCGAGCAAATCCCGATCCATATCGAAGACCTGGAAACAGACAGCCGCTGGCCGCAGTGCGCCGCCCGGATCCGGGAGCACGGCATGCGCTCGATCCTGGCCGTGCCGTTTCTGCTGGACGGCGAAACCCGCGCGGCCCTCAACCTGTACTCCCACCGGCCGCACCGCTTCGACGGCCGGGCGCGGGAACTGGCGAGCAGCTTCGTGAACCAGACCTCCATGGCGCTCCGGCTGGCGGTGCGGTTCGCCCACTTCAGCGAGAAGGCGACCAACCTCAAGGCGACCCTGGAAACCCGCACGGGAATCGACGTCGCGGTCGGCATCATCATGGCGCAGAACCGCTGCAGCCAGGCCGAGGCATTCGAGCTGCTCAAGGCGGCCTCCAGCGCACGCAACGTCAAGCTTCACGCCGTCGCCGCCGGCATCGTCGATGCCCTGGGCCAGGGTCCGGCGCGGACCCACTTCGACAGCTAGGACGCTGCTGCTGCCGGGGCGGCTGCTTCCGCGAGGACGGTCCTGATGGTCTCCTGGTGCGCGAGGATCCGGAAGTGGCCGCCGGTGTCCAGCCGGATGTTGCGCGCCCCCGGCAGCTCGCTGCCCTCCGGAATATGCGGGTCGAAGAGTCCGTAGATGGAGGTAATCCGCTCGTTGACCCGTTGTTCCCGGGACAGCTGCAGTGTCACCGCGCTGCGCGGCGAGAGCGCCCGCAGGCTCGGCAGGAGCATGAAGCCGGCGTAGCGTGACCCGGAAAACGGCGAGGCCACGGCGACCATGCGGACCAGCCGCCGGTCCGGGTCCAGGGACATCATGGCGAACTTGCCGATCAGGCCGCCCTTGCTGTGGGCGACGATCAGCGTGTCCTTGAGGTCGCGGTCACGCAGGTAGTCGGCGATCAGGGCGGCCGCCTTCGGGACCGCCAGCCGGTTGCGCTGCAGGACGGTCACGACGTGCACCGGGTGCCCGGCGTCGTGCAGTTCCCTGATCAGGGGCAGCATGAAGCGCCAGTCCTCAAAAATGCCGGGGATGACGACGACGGGACGGCCCGCGCCGGTGAGGAATTCATCGGAGCTCACCCGCGATGCCGCACTGCGCCACTGGCGGCCGACCGCGTAGGCGTAATCCAGGGCCCACCAGCCGGCGATTTGGAGGGGCGTGCTCACGCGATGGACTCCTGGGCGCCGGTGCCGGCGTCGAGGCCGGCGAAACGCAGGATGATCCCGGCGACTTCGACGGACTTGTTGTGCTGGACCACATGGCCGGTGCCTTCGACTTCGCGGAACGCACCGCTGGCGGCCCGGGCCGTCAGGCGGTGGCACCAGTCCGGCGGAGCCACCGGATCGTGTTGGCCGCGCAGCACCAGAACCGGTGCGGACACGAGGCCGATCCGTTCCTCCAGGCGGTAGTCCATCATCAGCCGGAGGTTCTTCAGGTACCAAACCGGGCCGCAGCGCAGGTAGTCGGTGAAGACCACGGCGTTCGAGGACGGGCTCTCGAAGAACAGGCAGTCGCGGCCCAGTGCCAGGGCCTGCTGCGCCACGGTGCGCTTCCGGTCGTTGACCACCGGGCCCATCAGGACCACGTGCCGGATCCGGTGCGGCTGCTGCACGGCGGTTTCGGCCGCGAACTGGGTGCCCATGGAGTGCCCGACGATGACGAAGTCCAGGACCCCGAGCTGCTCGAGCGCTCCGAGGATGTAGGTGGCTTGTTCGGCCACGCTCAGCGTGTGGTCCGGCTCCGGAGTCGCCCCGAATCCGGGGAGGTCGATGGAGTACGTGTCAACGGTGGCGGCGAGGTTTCGGTGCAGCCGCTCAAGGTAGCGGTGCGAGGCCCCGATCCCGTGGATCAGGACGATGGCCGGAGCCCCTTCGACGGGCCCTGCCTCTGCTTTCGAGGCGAACACGTGGCCCCAATGCCCGGCCACCTCAACGTCAATGCGCACGGGCTTGCCCACGGGGGATCTCATTTCTGTCCGGCACCCGCGGCCGGATCCTTATAAGCATACTGACAATCCGGGCCGGGCGGGGCGGAATAAGCGGGCCCGGCAAGGCGGCGGGGCCGGGCCAGGACGCCGGGCGGCACTACGGTGGGGCCCCCAGCCGTCCGCGGGGCCGAGCGCTCCCGTCCCTTCCGCGGGCCCTGCACCCGGACCCTTGAATTCGACGAAGATAGCGTGCGTGGCGGTGGCACCGGTGTTTTCACCGGAGTGGGTCTGGGCCGGCAGCCAGCGCGCGTTCCCGGCGGGAAGTTCGACGTCGGCCTCCCGGCCGACCCGGGGCGCCAGACCCGGGCGCCTGTACCGCGGCCGCGGGCCCCTGTAGCGTGGAAGGAACGGCCGGGGCGAACCGTCCCGGGAACGCCAACATCGGAGGAACACATGAGCGATAAGCCGGTCGAACCCGAAGACATCGTCAGCGACGGGGTGGAAGAGGGCAGCAAGCCC
>DASSXE010000250.1:0-3646 GCA_035704125.1 Arthrobacter sp. | reverse complement strand
GTCTTCAAGGTCATGGGCCTCTCGCACGAGGACGCGCAGGAGAAGTTCGGCTTCCTGCTCGAGGGCTTCAAGTTCGGCGCGCCCCCGCACGGCGGCATCGCCTTCGGCTGGGACCGCGTGGTGGCCCTGCTCTCCGGCGTGGAGTCCATCCGCGACGTCATCGCCTTCCCCAAGACCGGCAACGGCTACGACCCGCTGACCGCAGCCCCGGCGCCGATCACCGCCCAGCAGCGCAAGGAAGCCGGCGTGGACTTCAAGCCCGAGGCCAAGAAGGCCGACTAGCATCCGCGGCAGCGGCTCCCCGGGAATCCGGGGAGCCGCTGTGGTTTAACGCCCGCTCCGTACGGGTGACGTATCAGACAGCGTCCTGCCGGCCGGCGATCAGCACACGAGGGGAGCCCCATGCACGACACCAGCGCCGGGTCCGCGGCCCGGTTCGAGGCCGTGATGGACGCCGCCTGGGCCGCCGCCGAGCGGGAAGAGTCCGGCGGCTGGGTCCTGCGTGCTGCCTCCGGCGTGACGCAGCGGGCCAACTCGGTCTGGCCGCGGGAGCCGGGTGAGGACCCGCCGGCTCTGCGTGCCGCCCTGGCCGCGGCGCGTCTCTGGTACCGGAACCGGCGCCTGCCGCTGATCCTCCAGGTCTTCGAGGCGCCGGAGTACGCGCCGCTGAACGCCGTTCTGGACGCCGAGGGCTTCACCCGACAGTCCGAGACGCTGATCCTGGCCCGGGAAGGCGGCGGAGCCGGGATCAGCCCGGACGCCGGCGTCGAAATCCTGACGCAGCCCTCCGCGGAATGGCTGGGTCTCTGGTGGAGCGTCGACGGCCGGGGCGGCGCTGAGGCCCTCGACGTCGCCCGCCGGATCATGGAATGCTGCCCCTCGCTCTACGCCCTGGTCCGCGACGAGCACGGCGAGGCCGCCGCCGTCGGGCGTCTCGCGATGCCGGCCGGGGTACCGGGTGGGCCGCGCGGCGGCCTCTACGGCATGGCGACCCGGCCCGAGGCGCGCCGCCGGGGCTACGCCGGCCGGGTCCTGCGGGCACTGCTGCGCGAGGCGAACGAGCGTGGCTTCCAGGAGTGCTGGCTGCTGGTCGCGGCATCCAATGACGGGGCCCGGGAGCTCTACGCCCGTGCCGGTTTCCAGCCGGCAGGCCGGTATCTTTACCGCCAGGACCGCCCGAAGCGGCCCCTGACCGGCTGCTGACACGTCCGGTCCGGCATCTGTTCCTTGCGCCGCCCGGTGCCGGCAGGATTCATGGCACTACCCTTGACCTCAACGGTGGCATGTCCGCCCCGCGCCCCCTTTGACCGGCCCACGCCCGGAATCGAGAAACCCATGGACTTAATCACCACCGGATTCGGCACGTTCAGCACTGCCGCGGAGGTGGCGGCCGGGGTGGATCTCTCCGGGCGGTCGGCGATCGTGACCGGGGCGGCGTCCGGTATTGGGCTCGAAACGGCGCATGCGCTGGCCCTGACCGGGGCGGCGGTGACCCTTGCGGTCCGCAACATGGACGCCGGCCGCGCTGCCGCTCAACGCATTGCGGCTGACACCGGCAACCCTCGGGTCAGGGCTGCCGAACTCGACCTCGCGGACCTCGGCTCCGTCGCTGAGTTCACGTCGGGCTGGCAGGGGCCACTTCACATCCTGGTCAATAATGCCGGGATCATGATGACGCCGGAGTCCTTCACGGCCCAGGGCTGGGAGCTGCAATTTGCGACCAACCACCTGGGCCACTTCGCCTTGGCCTTGGGCCTCCATCCGGCGCTGGCAGCCGACGGCGCCGCACGCGTCGTCGTCGTCAGCTCCTCGGGACACGGCAACTCACCGGTGGTCTTCGACGATTTGTTCTTCGACCGGCGACCGTACGACCCCGGAGCCGCCTACGGGCAGTCCAAAACGGCCAACGTACTCTTCGCCGTGGAAGCCACCCGCCGGTGGGCAGCAGATGGAATCACCGCGAATGCCCTCATGCCCGGGGGCGTCTGGACCAACCTGCAACGGTACTGGGATCCTGCGGTCCTCGCGGCGACCAGGGAGCAGGCCCGCGACGCCGGGGTGCCGGTCAAATCCGTGGAACAGGGAGCCGCCACCTCCGTGCTCCTCGCCACCGCGACCGCGCTCGAGGGAGTCGGCGGCCGGTACTTCGAAGACTGCAACGAAGCCCAAACCGTCGCCCGGATCACCGACGGCCTCCACGGTGTCCTCGGCTACGCCCTGGACCCGGACGCGGCGCGGCGGCTCTGGGACGTGTCGGAGGAGTTACTGGCGGCGGCCCGTCGAGGCATCTGAGCTGCGCGGTGTTACTCGTCGCCGGGGGACGTGCCGGCTGCATCCGTGCTGGTCCCGCTCAGGGTGTCAAAGTAGTCCAGGGTCTTGGGGCTGACATGCCGCACGGCCCCCAGGGCGTCCCGGAGGATGCCTCGCTCCGGGTCCACGCCGAGTGCGTCCCGGAGGTCCAGGACCGTTTCGATGCCCTGGCGCTCAAACACGCGGGTAATGTCGTCGACCTGGGCAAGACGCCCGGGGGACGGCCAGTCGATGACTTCCGAGAGCGCTCCGGTCTCAAGGTGCCGGCGAAACCCGCTGGTCGTCGCGGCGTCCGGCCACGCCTCCATCAGGGCGAGAACGCGGGGCAACACGGTCGTGTGGTAATTCTGCCTCCGCTGCAGCGTTGCATCGACGATGATGGCCCCGATGTGTTCCCACTCCCGGCTGATTTCGGCCGGGGCGCCCAAAGCCGGTGGTTCGGTAAATTCGGGACGGTTGGCATCATCGCTGTCGGTAGTCATACGTGCAGTCTTCCACGTGCCACGGGTGGGACTCCCACGGAGAACAAGGCCGGTCTGCCCGGCGCGGACGCCGGGCTGCGCGCCGAGGATTTTAGTCCGGCGGGTCCGTGACCAGGATCCGCACCGCGCAGAGGTCCGCGGCGGCCTTCTTCAGGACCGCGGCGCGCGGATCCGGGACGTCCAGGAACGGCAGCCTGGGCCGGGCAGCGTACTGCTTGAGCACGGGTTCGGCGAGGACCTGATCGGCCAGGGTCCGGTCGCCGCCGGGCGCCAGGTATTCGATCCGGTGGTCCGCGAAGATCCGCGCGGCGTGCTCCGCCACGGCCTCCACCAGGGCATCGGCCTGATTCGCCCGGCGCCGGGCAAATCGCTGCTGGGACCAGCCCCCGGCGGCGGTCCGGGACTGGACGTGGCGGGTGCCGGTCTTGGATACCACCACGGTGCCGCCGCTGACCACCGCCACGGAGTAGCCGCCGCGGCGGACCAGCACGGCGCCGAAGCTGCGGGGCTGGGACGCCAGGGAAGCGAGCCTGGCGACGGCGTCGCCGCCGCGTCCGGGACGGCCGTCCGCCGGCCAGGGCGCCTGAAGCAGGGCCACGGCGCCGTCCGCGGCCCGCAGCTGCAGGCCGCCGTCGAGCTCCTCTTCACTCAAGCCGCCGTGGCTCGCTGCGAAACGCTCCACCCAGCCCGGCAGCCGGTCACCGGAGACGAACGCCACACGGGATTCAGGGGTTGCCATGGTGCGGGTCTCCGTTGGGTGTCGGGGCGGGTGGGAACTAGAAGTAGCCTATCTATGTGGATGATCTCTTTGGCGCAGGGCAGGACAATGCGTCCGCACACCACGACGGCGCTGA
>DASSXE010000116.1:0-4684 GCA_035704125.1 Arthrobacter sp. | reverse complement strand
GGGTAGGCGAAGCCGTCGAACTGGACCTCGGGGATCGGGTGGTAGCCGGCCATCGCCAGGCCCACCGACATGCCGAGGATGCCGGATTCGGCGAGCGGGGTGTCGAACACCCGCTGTTCGCCGTGCCTGGCCTGCAGGCCGTCCGTGATGCGGAAGACGCCGCCGAGCCGGCCGCAGTCCTCGCCGAAGACGACGGCCTTCGGGTTTTCCGCGAGCACTTCGTCGAGGGCCCGGTTGAGGGCCTGCTGCATGGACATCACGGTGGTGCTTGCAGCCGGTCCGGCGCCGGTGGCACTTTCCAGGATTGAGCTAGACATGTTCGGACTCCTCGCGCCAGCTGGCGGCTTGGGCCTGCAGGGCCGGGGTGGTTTCCTGGAAGACCAGGTCGAACATTTCGGCGCCGGGCCGGGAGCCCAGGGCCTGGATTCCGGCGCGGATGGCTTCCTCCTCGGCCCTGGCGGCGGCGAGGGCGTCCGCGAAGAACGCCTCATCGGCGATCCCTTCCGCCAGCAGCCGCTGCTTGAGCCGCTCCAGCGGATCGGTCCCGGCGCCGTCGCGCTCCTCGTCGAGGGAGCGGTAGCGGCCCGGGTCATCGGAGGTGGAGTGCGGGCCGCGGCGGTAGGTCATCGCCTCGATCAGCACGGGTCCGTGGCCGGCCCGGGCGTGGGCGAAGGCGCGGCGGGTGGCCTCGACGACGGCGACGACGTCGTTGCCGTCGATCTGCAGCGCCGGCATGCCGTAGCCGGCCGCCCGGGCGGCCACCGAACCGCCGGCCACCTGGCGTTCGGTCGGAACGGAGATGGCCCAGCCGTTGTTCTGCACGAAGAACACCACGGGGGCCTTCATGACGGCCGCGAAGTTCATCGCCTCGTGGACGTCGCCCTGGGAGGAGGCGCCGTCGCCGAAGTAGGTCATGGCGACGCCGAGGCGGCCGCCGGCGGTGCGCGCGAGGGTCTGGCCGTGCGCCCAGCCGACGGCGTGCAACACGGAGCCGGCGACGACGGCCTGGATCGGTGCGAGCCGGGATTCCAGCGGGTCGTAGAGTCCGCCGTGCCAGGTGGCCTTGTGGGTGGCCATGTAGCCGACCATGTCCACGCCCATGGTCCGGGCGACGCCCATCTCGCGGTAGGTGGGGAAGACGAAGTCCAGGCTGGTGTCGACGGCGTAGGCGCTGCCGACCTGGGCCGCTTCCTGGCCCACCTCCGGGGCGTAGCCGGGAATGATGCCCTGCCGCTGCCAGGCGATCGCCGAGGTGTCCAGGTGCCGGACCGCGGCCATCAGCGAGTACAGCTCGCGGAGTTGGTCGGGGGTGAGCGGCCCGGCGTCGTCGCCGGAAACCGCAAGGGGAAGAGTGTCCATGCCTGTGACCCTAGTCACGGCGGCGCCGCTGGGCAATCAGCTCAGCGGCGCTTGGCCAGTCTGCCAATAACTGCCCGTCTCACGGCGAATGTGGGTAGCAACTTGTACAGGTCAGTCGCGCTGGCGTGACTTGCCGACCCGCCCGCCGATCCAGCAGGCGGCCGCGATGGCTGCAATCAGGGCCAGGGTGCTCAGCAGCTGCCGGCTGCTGTCCGGGCTGCTGAAGCCCACGGCGAAGATCAGTGCCAGCAGCACCAGGCCGACGATGGTCAGCGCGGGGAAACCCTTCATCCGCAGCGGCAGGACCGTGCCGTCCCGGTCCGCGCGGCGCCGCAGGATCAACTGGGACACCAGGGCCGAACCCCAGACCACCAGACAGGTGGAGCCCACCAGCTGGAACAGTGCCGGCAGGATCCGGTCCGGAAAGAGCAACTCCAGCACCGCGGCGAGGAAGCCGAAGGCCACCGAAATCGCCACCGCAACCACCGGCACGCGGGCGGCGTTGAGTCGGGACAAGGCCCGCGGGGCTTCGCCGCGCTGGGACAGCGAATAGGCCATCCGGGAGGCGCCGTAAAGGTTGGCGTTCAGGGCCGAGAGAAGGGCGACGACGGCCACCAGGGTGATGGCAGCGCCGGCGCCCGGGATGCGGGCGGCGTCGAGCACTCCGGCGAACGGGGACTTCAGCGCCGCGGAGGTCGAGGGGAGAACGGCGGCAATGACAAAGACGGAGCCGATGTAGAAGACCAGGATCCGCCACACGACAGTGCGGATGGCGTGGCTGACGCTGCGTTCGGGGTCCTTGGTCTCGGCCGCGGCCACACTGACGATTTCGGTGCCGCCGAAGGCGAAGATCACTACGAAGAGGGCGGTGGCGACGCCGCCGAGGCCCGCCGGGGCGAAGTCGGAGGTGATGTTGGCCAGGCCGGGGCTTGGAACCTCGGGCAGCCAGCCGAACAGCAGGGCGGCGCCGATGGCCAGGAAGAGCAGGATCGCAGCCACCTTCAGGATTGCGAACCAGAACTCGAACTCGCCGAAGTTCTTCACGCCGGCCAGGTTGATGGCGGTGAAGACGGCCATGAAGATCAGCGCGAGAACCCAGACCGGAACCACCGGCCACACCGTGAAGAGCAACCCCGCGGCACCCAGGGCCTCGGCCGCGATGACGACCACCAGCTGCAGCCACCAGAGCCACCCGACCGTGGCCCCGGCGGTCTTGCCCAGGGCCCGCTGTGCGTAGACGGAGAAGGCGCCGCTGGTCGGATTCGCGGCGGCCATCTCCCCGAGTGCCCACATCACGATGATGATCAGGGTGCCGGCCACCAGGTAGGAAACCAGGACGGCGGGGCCGGCCGCCTGGATGCCGGCCCCGGAGCCGAGGAACAGGCCTGCACCGATGGCGCTGCCCAGCCCCATCATGGTCAGCTGCCGTGGCAGCATCGTGTGGCCCAGTTCCAGGGCCGGCTGTGTCGCGGTGGACTTCGTTGTCATGCTGGCGAACCTTTTCTGCGTGGTGGGGTGTCCTTTTGGGACTATTTGAATTTACCGTCCCGCGGGGGCTGCCCGGCGCGGGACGGCGTGAGAGCATGGTGGCAGTTTGCCGAGCGGATCGCCTTAATCCCGACGACTTGTACGCTTTGGTCCACCGAAATTGAGGAATCTGCCATGAATGTTGACGCGCTGGATGCCAGGATTGTTCGATTCTTCACCGATTCCCCGCGTTCCTCCGTGCTTGAGGCCTCGCGGGTCCTCAAGGTCGCCCGCGCCACGGTGCAGTCCAGGCTGGATCGGATGCAGGATGGTGGAGTCATTGGCTCTTGGGTGCCGCAGCCTGACCCCTCCCGGTTCGGCTATCCGGTGGTTGCCTTCTGCTCCCTGACCATCAACCAGGACCTGGGGCACGACGCGGTGGTGGAGGCCCTGGCGCGCATCCCGGAGCTGATCGAGATCCACACCGTCTCCGGCAGTTCTGACCTGATGGCCCGCATTGCCGCCCGCTCCAACCCGGACCTGCAGCGCGTGCTCGACGCCATGATCGCCACCCGCACCGTGCTCCGGTCCTCCTCCGTGATTGTGCTGAACACCCATTTCCAAGGCCGCACGCTGCCATTGCTGGAGGCGGCCGCCGCGTCGCAGCAGTAGCCCGGCGTCACCATTTGGCGCCGCACCGCCGTCGTCGTAGAATTAGTTCTAGTCAATATGACTATAACTACTCCGGCGGTCGGGCCGGAGCCGTCCGGCCGGTCGCCAGCACCGGTTCCGGACCCCGAAAAGCGGGGGCGATCACCGTCTACACCTCACCAGCCAATGTTTCGGAGCGGCAGCTCGCCCCGCCGTCGCTGGCCATTTCCACGGTGATTTTTGCCCTGCGGCCCAGCGAACGCTCCGGCCGCCCCACGCTCTGGATCCCCCTGGTCCGCCGGATCCGTGAGCCGTTCAAGGGCTTGTGGGCGCTGCCCGGCGGTCCGCTCTCCCATGCCGAGTCGCTGCAGGATGCCGCGTCCCGGAACCTGCGCGAGACCACCGGCCTGGCGCCTAAGTACCTCGAGCAGCTCTATGCCTTCGGCGGCCTGCACCGTTCACCCACCCAGCGGGTGGTGTCGATCGTCTACTGGGCGCTGGTGCAGCCCACGGAAGCCGCGCTCGCCGACGAATCCGAGAACGTCCGGTGGTTCCGGGCCGACCGTCTTGGCGACCTGGCCTTCGACCACAAGGCGATCATCGACTACGCCCTCTGGCGGCTGCGGAACAAGATGGCCTACGGGCCCATCGCCTACCACTTCCTCGGCGGGTACTTCACCCTCGCCCAGGTCCGGGAGGTCTACGAGGCCGTCCTGGACCGGGAGCTGGACCCGGCCAATTTCCGGCGCCAGATCAAGGCCGCCCCGGAAATCGAGGAGACCGACGAATACCTCCAAGGCGGCAAGCACCGCCCGCCCCGCCTTTACCGCTACACCGGCCAGCCCGGCCTCGATCCCGACCACAGGAGCACACCATGAGCAGCGTCAACACGGCGATCCAGCTGATCACCCGGGAACAGGCCGAGGGCCGGAAAACAGCAGCGCCGGCCCTCTCCACCTGCAGCCCGGCGCTGGCCCGCGGCCCCTGGGATTTCGACCTCGCCGAGGCCCGCGCCGGCGTCCCGGGCTACGGCCCCGGTGCCTCGTCCGCCGATGCTGCCCCGCCGTCGACGCCGCGGCAGGTCCAGCTGCCGGAGGAATACAAGCGGGCCGGCGACGCCGAACTGGGCACCAGGATCCGGGCCGCCAAAGCCGCGCTGGGGGAGCGGGCCGTGATCCTGGGCCACTTCTACCAGCGCGACGAGGTG
>DASSXE010000017.1:0-4469 GCA_035704125.1 Arthrobacter sp. | reverse complement strand
CACTGGTGCCACGTCATGGCGCAGGAATCCTTTGAGGACCAGGCCACGGCCGATTACCTGAACGCCCACTTCGTCGCCGTGAAGGTGGACCGGGAGGAACGGCCCGACGTCGACGCCGCCTACATGGCAGCCACCCAGGCGCTCAGCGGCGAGGGCGGCTGGCCCATGTCCGTCTTCCTGCTCCCGGACGGACGGGCCTTCCACGCCGGGACCTACTACCCGCCCCGGCCGCTGCCGGGCCGGCCGGCGTTCCGCCAGGTCCTGGCGGCGGTCCATGAGGCCTGGCAGGAGCGCCGGGACGCCGTGGAGAAGAACGCCGCCGCCCTTGCCCGCGGCCTGGCCGATGTCCAGGCCGCCGCCGCGGTGCGGCTGGACCGGCCAGCCCCGGAGCCGGAGGCCGCCCTGCTCGCCGACGCGGTGCTGGCCCTGGCCCGGGCTGAGGACGCCGCCGGCGGCTTCGGGACCGCCCCCAAGTTCCCGCCGTCGGCAGTCCTGGAGTTCCTGGTCCGGCACGCGGCTGTGCCCTCCGGGACCGCGGAGGCGGCCCGGGACCTCGCGGGCCGCGCCTTCGCGGCGATGGCCCGTTCGGCCCTGTTCGACCAGCTCGACGGCGGCTTCGCCCGTTACTCGGTTACCCGGGACTGGTCCGTGCCGCATTTCGAGAAGATGCTCTACGACAACGCCCAGCTGCTGCGCGGCTACGCGCACTGGGTGCGGCTGGGCGGCTCGGAAGCCTATCCCGCCGCGGAAGCCACGGCCGTGGCCGGTGCGACGGCGGACTGGATGCTCGACGCGCTGGGGCTGCGCGGAGCCGACGGCGGCATCGCTGCCCTGGCGTCCTCCCTCGACGCCGACACCGTGGTGGACGGGATGCACAGTGAGGGCGGCAGCTACCTGTGGACGGCCGGGGACCTGGCCGCGGTGCTGGGCCCGGAGGACGGTGCCGCGGTGGCGGGGCTGATGCATGTGGCGGCGGCCGGCTCGCCGCTGCACCCCGGCGGCGCCCTGTCCGGCGCAGAGGCGGAACTGTGGCGGCGGGTGCGGCCGGCACTGCGCACCGCCCGCGCGGCGCGGCCGCAGCCGGCCCGGGACGGGAAGGTGGTGGCCGGCTGGAACGGCCTGGCCGTCGCCGCCCTGGCGGATGCCGGTGCCGTGCTGGACCGGCCCGAACTGCTGGCGGCCGCCGAACGGATCGCCGGGTACCTGGAACGAGTGCACTGGACGCCCGGACGGGACGGGCAGCCGGGGCTGCTGGTGCGGGTGTCCCACGACGGGCGGGCGCGCGGGATCGGCGGCCTGCTCGAGGATTACGCCTTCTGCATTGACGGACTCCTGGCGCTCTACGCAGCCACCGGACGCTCCCGCTGGTACGGCTTCGCCGAGGCGTTGCTTTCCGCCGCCTGCGCACGCTTTGCCGACGGAGACAGCCTGCGCGACTCGGCCGGGGAGTCCGCCCAGGTCATGAACGCCCAGGGCCGGAGCGCGGGGGCGGACCCGTTCGACGACGCCACGCCCAGCGGTGCGGCTGCCTTCGCCGGCGTGCTGCTGGGCTACGCCGCCCTGTCCGGATCCGCCGGCCACCGGGCCCTGGCCGGGTCGATCCTGACGCTGCTGCCGCCACTTGCCCGGCAGGCGCCCAGGGCTGCCGGTGGACTGCTGGCCGCGGCACAGGCGGCGCTGGCCGGCCCGGTGGAAGCCGCAGTTGCCGGGGCGCCGACGCCGTTGCGCGCGGCCCTGCACCGGGAACTGCTGCGCTCACCCAGCCCCGGGCTGGTGATCGCGTTGCAGGAGCCGCCGTCCGCTGACCCCGGCGGTTCCGGCGGCTCTGCATCCGTGTCCGTGCCCCTTCTCCGTGGCCGGGAGGCGGACACCGCGCCGCTGGCCTACTTGTGCCGCGGGATGGTCTGCCGGCAGCCGGCGCGGTCCATTGCGGAACTGCGGGAGCAACTGGCTACCATGGCGGAATGAACCCGACCGCTGCTGCCTCCGGCCCCTTCGAACTGGTGGTCTTCGACTGCGACGGCGTCCTGGTGGATTCCGAGGTCATCTCCGTCCGGGTCGACCAGCGGGTCCTGGCCGACCTTGGCTGGGAACTGGAACTGGATGACATCGTCAGCCGCTTCGTTGGCAAAAGCGAGGCCAACTTCATCTCCACCATCGAAGACCATCTGGGCATCGAGCTGGGGGAGGGCTGGGACCGCACCTATCAGCACTGGTACCGGGAGGCGTTCGAACGGGACCTGACCGCGGTGGATGGTGTGGTGGAGGCCCTGGACCGGCTGAGCCTGCCGCACTGCGTAGCCTCAAGCGGCAGCCACGAAAAGATGCGCCGCACCCTCGGCCAGACCGGGCTGCTGCCGCGGTTCGCCGGCCGCATCTTCAGCGCCACCGAGGTGCAACGCGGCAAGCCGGCCCCGGACCTGTTCCTGCACGCCGCCGGGACCTTGGGGACCGACCCGGCTCGCTGCGCCGTCGTCGAGGACAGCGCCTATGGCGTCCAGGCGGCCCGCGCCGCGGGGATGCATGTCTTCGCCTACGCCGGCGGAGTGACCCCGGCGGAGCGGCTCGCCGGCCCCGGCACCACGGTCTTCCACGACATGCGCCTGCTGCCGGACCTGATCGACGCCGGCCGGCCCTGACGCCGCCTAACCCAGGACGGCGATGGCGATGGCGATGTAGTGCGCGGCGAAGGCGAACACCGTAAAGGCGTGGAACAGCTCGTGGAAGCCGAAGTGCCGGTAGCTGAAGTTCGGTTTCTTCAGGGCGTAGAACACGGCCCCGGCGATGTAGAGGGCCCCGCCGACGCAAATGAGCACCGCGGACGGGATGCTGGCGGCGAAGAAATCGGGCAGGTAGAACAGCGCCCCGCAGCCGAGGGCGATGTAGATCGGGACGTACAGCCACCGCGGGGCGTGCGTCCAGAGCAGCCGGAAGAGCACTCCCAGCACCGCTCCGCTCCAGATCAGCCAGAGCAGGAACACGGCCTTGGGCCGGTCCAGCAGGGCCCAGGCCAGCGGGGTGTAGCTGCCGGCGATCACCAGCATGATGTTGGTGTGGTCGAGCCGCTTCAGCACGATCTTGACGCCCGGAGACCAGTTGCCGCGGTGGTAAACGGCGCTGACGCCGAACAGCAGCACCCCGGTGAAGGCGTAGACCGCCGACGCGATCTTCAGCTCCGTGGTGGGGGCCAGCAGCACCAGGACCAGCCCCGCGGCAAAGGCCAGCGGCGCGGTGACGGTGTGGATCCAGCCCCGCCATTTCGGCTTGATCATCAGCAGTTCGGCGATCCGGACGGCGGCGTCGTCGATGGGGCCGCGGCCGTCGTCCGCACTGCCGCCGCCGTGCGGGGACCGTGCCGGTCCGGGCTCCGGTTTGATGCTCTCCATAACGTCCATAATATTCGACGGCGGGCCATGTTACCGCCGGGTAACAAGGGGCCGCCGGGGAAATCGCGTGGCCGGGGTGCGCGGCGGGGGCCGCGCGCCGGGTAGCCTAGGAATGCACTCCCGTCAGACCCAAGGAAGCCAGGTGAACCTCCGGATGGAACTGCCCGGATTCCTGTACGGCTTCTACGAGCGAAGCCTGCAGCGCTCCCTGGACCCGGCGCGGATTCCCCGGCACATCGGCGTCATGGTGGATGGAAACCGGCGCTGGGCGCGCCAGTTCAACGCCCCCACCAGCCAGGGCCACCAGGCCGGGGCCGACAAGATCCACGAATTCCTCGGCTGGTGCCAGGAACTCGGCGTCAAAGTGGTCACCCTGTACATGCTCTCCACGGACAACATGAACCGCTCCGGCGAGGAGCTGGAACTGCTGATGGGAATCATCGCCAACACCCTCGACCGGCTCGACGAGGACGCCGACGTCTCGGTGCACGCGATGGGCGCCCCAGAGCTGCTGCCGGACTACCTGGCCGAACGCCTCAACAAACTCACCGCCCGGACCCCGGTGCACGAAAAGATCCACGTCAATGTCGCCGTCGGCTACGGCGGACGCCGGGAAATCGTCGACGCCGTCCGGGAGCTTCTGCACGACGCCGTCGCCCGCGGCGCGGACATCTCCCGGCTGGCCGACGACCTCACGGTCGATGACATCTCCCGTTTTCTCTACACCCGGGGCCAGCCGGACCCGGACCTGGTGATCCGCACCTCCGGGGAGCAGCGGCTCTCCGGCTTCCTGATGTGGCAGAGCGCCTACAGCGAGTTCTACTTCTGTGAGGCCCTCTGGCCGGCGTTCCGCAAGGTGGACTTCCTGCGGGCGCTGCGCGACTACGCCGGCCGCCAGCGCCGCTTCGGGGCCTGAGCCCGTTCCCCCAGGGTTCACCCGATGGCCACCGCGAATCGCCGAAAAATAGGCGGCCAAAGCGCGGCGCCGGGACGTACGTTAATCCCATCAGCGGGCAAACCGCCGGCTGATCGGGGAGGCCAGTACATGGAGCGGAAGTTCGCACCGGGTGTATGGGAGGCCGC
>DASSXE010000390.1:0-3569 GCA_035704125.1 Arthrobacter sp. | reverse complement strand
AACAGGCCCTGCGCCGCGCCCGCCGCGCCCTCGCCGAACTCAGCATCACCGGGGTGGCAACGGTGCTGCCGTTCCACCGGGCCGTGCTGGAATCGGCGGACTTCACCTCAGCGACAGCGCTGGGCATCCACACCCGCTGGATCGAGACCGACTTCGCCGACCAGTTCTCGATCGCCGCCGACCCGGGCTACAGCACCACGGCGCCCGACGGCGAACGCCGCACCATCAGCGTCGAGGTCGACGGCAAGCGCCTCGCCGTCGGGCTTCCGGCGGATCTGCTGGACGGCTGGGCACGGTCAGGCCGAGCGTTACCCGGCGGGCTCCCGGCCGGGGTTTCGATGGACGGCACGGCGGGAACCGCTCCCGACGGCGGCACCGCCGGCCCTGCGGATCCGGCGGAACTGCGCGCCCACATGGCCGGTACCGTGGTGAAATGGCTCGTCGAGCCGGGGGCCGGGGTCGAGGCCGGGGATCCCGTCGTTGTGCTCGAGGCGATGAAGATGGAAACCCAGGTAGCCGCGCACCGGGACGGCACGGTCACCGACGTCCGCACCGAAGCCGGCGGCGTGGTCACCGCCGGAGCGGTGCTGGCGCTGATCGGGTAGCGCTGCCACGGGCGTTCCCGACGGCGCCGGGTTAAGCAAAGGGTCCGTCCGGTTGAAACCGGACGGACCCTTGTCAGTTTGGTGGGACAGAATTTTGGCTAGTCGACGTGGCCGGAGAGCGCAACGAGGACGCCAGCGGTGGCGAAGAACTTGTTGCTGCCCAGATCGCGGATCGTGTTGATGCCCATGCTGGCGAGCAGTTCGTCGTGCTTCTCCGTAAGTCCCGCCAGCGCTGACGGGGGCGCGGCCAGCACTTCGTCCAGGCTCTTGTCCTCGTAGGCCTTGTCGAGTTTCTTGCCAAGTTCGATTGAAATAGCCATGATCATCCTTTGCTCGATACGGAACAACGTGCAGATTCTGGCTCCGGACCACTGCGGCCCCGGGCCGGACAGCCGGAGATACCGGCGGTCCATGGTCACAGGCTAGCGCAGGCTTGGTCTTGGCAGGCGGCATCGGGCAGGGCAATTGGCCGGGCAATCCGGCCCTACCGGGTGCTCGTCTCCGGGAACATAATCGGCCATATCAACCCCGTACAGAGAATGGAGGCGGCAGCCATGTCTGTCTACACGCTTGGAATCTGGCTGGTTCACCCGGGACGCGAGAACGATTTTGTCCAGGCCTGGCGGGATCTGGCCAGGAAAACGCAGGAGGATTACCCCCACGCCCGGGCTGTGCTGATGCACGACCATGACGTCAAGAACCGGTTTATCAGCACCGGCCCATGGGAATCACTGGAACAAATCGAGCAATGGCGGGCCTCAGCGACGTTTACCCAAGGGGTGGAGGCCATGCGCGAGCTGCTGGAGCACTTTGAGTCACGCACCCTCGACGAGGCAGCCAGCATCGGCTAAACCGCCGCCGTCGCGGGCGGAACCCGGGTAGGCGTGCCGCGGCCCGCGGTTCACGCCGCTGTCAGAGCATCCAGTACCGCCGCCAGCAGCACGCCGTCGCGGCCCCACACTGGGTCGAAAACCTCGACGTACCAGGACTCGGCCAGGACCAGCGCCAGCGACTCGTTGGCCTCGGCTGACCAGTCCTGAAGCTGGTCCGCTTCAATCGGACTCTCGCTCGTGCCCAGCACGGTGACGATCTCGGCGTCCTGCAGGGTGACGGGAATCGAGGCCCGGCTCATTTCCCCCGGAGAGTGCGCCACCGTCACGAACTCGGTCCGCGACGAGAGGTCCAGCAGGCTGCCCGCCGACTCCGGCGTGCAGAACCCCGTCACATACGCCCGCTGCGCGTTGCCGCCCTCGCTGAGCCCGGGCTGCGATTCCTTGGTGAAGAGCCCGTTCCGGTTCAGTTCCGCCAACTGGCCGGCGATCGGCTCGGTCTCCGCGTCAATGCCCGGCGTGAACGTTCCAGGCTGGTACTGGCTCCGGCCCTCCAGCCAGCGTGCGGTCAGTTCGCCGGCCGCGGGGATCGTCGTCGCCTGCCGCCAGACCTGCCGGTCTGCCAGCAGCCTGCCGAAGCCGTCCCGTTCAGTTGTGTACTGGTCGTCCATGAGTGAATTCCACCTCCCTGCTGTGCCTAGCGGTCCCTTCATCCTCCCGACGCGGCCCGGCCCCCGCAAGGCAAGTGCCCTGTGCCCGTCACGCAGGGCAACAGAGTTCAAACGATGGGAGAAGTGTCGGGGCCGGCACGGTCCCCGCGGGGATCAGGCGTCGCGCAGCGGCCGGCGGGCCAGCCAGGCGGCAACGATGGCGCCGGAGATGTTGTGCCAGAGCGAGAACACGGCCGACGGCAGCGCGGCCAGCGGGCTGAAGTGGGCGGTGGCCAGCGTCGCGGCGAGGCCGGAGTTCTGCATGCCCACCTCAAAGGCCAGGGCACGGCGGGCCTTGTCGTCCAAGCGCCCGAGCTTTCCGGCGAGGTAGCCCAGGCCCAGGCCAAAGCCGTTGTGCAGGACCACGGCGAGGAAGACGATGCCGCCGGCGGCGACGATCTTGTTGGCGCTGCCGGCCACCACAATCGCCACGATCAGCGAGATGACGACGGCCGAGGCCCAGGGCAGCGCCGGGAGCACCCGGGCGACGAGCTTCTTCAGGAACAGGCGGGCCAGCAGGCCTGCGATCACCGGCAGCAGGACCGTCTTGACGATGTCCAGCACCATGCCGGCGGCGTCGATTTGCAGGTATGACCCGGCCAGGAACAGCACGAGCAGGGGAGTGACAAGCGGGGCGATCAGAGTCGACACGGAGGCGACGGCCACGGACAGGGCAACATCTCCCTTGGCCAGGAACGCCATCACGTTCGACGCCGTGCCGGACGGCGCGCAGCCGACCAGGATCAGCCCGACGGCGAGTTCCGGCTCAAGCTGCAGCGCCTGGGCGATCAGCCACCCGGCTCCCGGCATGATGATGTAGTGCGCCACGATGCCCAGCACGACGGCCCACGGGCGCTTCGCCACGGAGGCGAAATCCGGCGGGGTCAGGGTCAGGCCCATGCAGAACATGATGATGCCGAGCAGGTAGGGCACGCTCGGCGCCAGCGGTTTGAACGCGCCCGGCAGGAGGAAGCCGGCGACGCCGGCGGCGACCACGAGGAGCGGAAATACGGTGACCGCAATCCGGGCGATCTTCGCCTCGGCGGCGAGTGCGGGATTGACCGGGGCGTCCGCGTCAGTGCGGGACTCTGGGGATTTGGTTGCCTCAAGCATCCAAGCATGGTGCCACCAGTGTCTGCGATGCGGCCACTTTATGACCAAGGGGCGGACGAGTATGTCAGATTTATTGGCGGGGCTAACGAGAGTGCGATGGCCAAGGGGCAGGCTCGCAGCCGGGCACCAGGCGGGCCCGGCTCCGGTGCTAGGAGACGGGCTTCGACGCTTTGCCGTCCAGCCAGAGGGTGTCCGATTCATCGCTGTGCGCGCCGGTGGTACCAACGTGTTTGCTGCTGATGCCCGGCCCCTGCCGGATGACGTGGACGAGTGCCATGCCGTGGCCGCGGCCCAGCCCGTAGTCGGCCTTC
>DASSXE010000310.1:0-6048 GCA_035704125.1 Arthrobacter sp. | reverse complement strand
GGACTGTAGTAGCAGGAGCGGGGGCTGCGGTTGAACAGGCGGAGAGGGCAAGGACGATGCCGGCCAGGGGCACAGCGAGCGGCAGGAAATTCTTCACGGGAACTGCTTTCAGGTGGGAACACGGTCACACGCCGTGTGCGCGGAAAGAGCGGACGGAGCCACCGGTTTCAGAGGCCGGGGAACATCTCATCGGGTGAAGCGACGCGTCTCCGTTGCCGCAATTCTAGAAGCATCGGCCGCGGCCGGCACATCGCTCGTCACACGCGAACTGCGGATCCAGGCAGGCTTTTCCTTCGAATGCGGCACCGGACTGGCACACTACGCTAATGGGCTGGACCACGTTTCAGCCGAATACGGCCCCCGTGTCGAACTGACGGCAGCCGAACAACTCACAAAGGAGACGAATGGCGATCCACGAGCTCCACGCCGCGCCCGAAACCACCGCCGACGCGTATTCGCGGGCCCATCGCCCGGTACTCGTCGTCGATCCAGGGGACACGATAGTCGTGGGTTCCCTGGACGCGTCCGGCTACCTCGCCCGGCAGACGACTCCGGGGGAGCAGCAACCCCGGATGTTCGCTGAGCGGCGCGGTCACTGTCTTACCGGACCGATCGCGATCCGCGGAGCCATGCCGGGCGAGATGCTCGCGCTGCACCTCATCGATCTCAGGCCGGGGGACTGGGGATGGACCGTCGCCGGTGCCCGTGAATCCCCGATCACAAAGCGGCTTGAGGTCGGCACGGACGCGCCGTCGTGGCTGCTGTGGGACCTCGACTCCGAGCTCGGTACGGCCACGGAAAGCCGCGGCTTCCGTCGTCCACTCGCGCCATTCCTCGGCGTGATGGGACTCGCTCCCGCGGAAGAGGGCGAGCACTCGACCACTCCACCGCGCGCTGCGAACGCCGGCAACATCGACTGCCGCGAGCTCATCGCAGGTTCTACCCTTTACCTCCCTGTCGCGGTGCCTGACGCGCTGCTCTATCTTGGCGACGGTCACGCGGCCCAGGGAGACGGTGAGGTTGGCGGCACAGCCATCGAGTGTCCCATGCGTACCGAGGCGAAGGTCGGGATCGCGCAAGATCGGCCGCTCGCTACCATTCACGCGGAAACGCCGGGTGGCAGAATCACCTTCGGTTTCCACGAAGACCTGAACCTCGCGATGGGTGATGCGCTGGATGCCATGGTGATCTGGATGACCACGATCTACTCTGTCGACAAGCCCACGGCCCTCGCACTCGCGGGAACGGCCGTCGATCTGCGGATAACCCAGGTCGCGAACCAGGTTTGGGGCGTGCACGCCGTGCTGCCAGATGGAGTGCTCGCGTGACCGCGGTCGGGCCCGTCGCCGACCGCATGCTGGATGCGTAGCGCTGGATCAAGGAATCAACGGATGCCTGGCCGGAGCGCCGGCACCGGGCGGCACGTCACTGGCCACGGCCGGGCACGGGGCGGCGTGCTTTAGCGCCATGTTTTCGAGTTGGAAGCAGCGCTCTCCGGCGGGTGCCTCAGTGCAGGAGGTCGGCAATGGCGGCAATTCCGCTTCTGATCGAGGATTCGCGGAGGTCGCCGAAACCGAAGACGATCCCGGGTGGCCCGCTGTATCGATCTGACCGGTAACGGGCCAGCCCCTGCAGACCGACGGATCGCTCCGCGGCCGCCGCTACGACCGCGTCCTCGTCGGTGCCCGGCGGGAGGCCGGCCACGGCATGGAAGCCGGCGGCCAGCCCTGTCAGCGGCGTTCCGGGTGCGTAGAGTGCCAGGGCCTCGACCAAGGCGGCTCGCCGGCCGGCGTAGACGCTGCGCATGCGCCGCAGATGACGGTCATACCTGCCGGAGGCCATGAGGCGGGAAAGGACAAGCTGATCGAGGCCGGGTGACCCGCGGTCGGCCTGATACTTTTCCCGGGATATGTCCGCGATGAGTCCTCCTGGAGCGATGACCCAGCCGAGCCGCATGGCCGGTGCCAGTGACTTGCTCACCGACCCGATGCTGACCACGCGGTCCGCCGCGAGCCCTTGGAGCGAACCGACGGGCTTTTTGTCGTACCGGAACTCGGAGTCGTAGTCGTCCTCAATGACCATCCCGTCCCGGTCCTGGGCCCATTTGAGCAGCGACTGCCGTCGCGAGGGCGCCAGGACGACACCGGTCGGAGTCTGGTGGGCGGGGGTGACGATCACGGCTGTGGCTTCAGTAGAGGCCAGGGCATCGACGACGATTCCCTCGGCGTCGACCGGCACGAATACCGGTTGCAGCCCCGCACGCCTGACCAGCTCGGCCATCTCCAGATGACCAGGGTCTTCGACGGCGACGTAGCGCACGCCGCGCTGCGAAAGGACAGCGAGCGTCAGGCCCAGACCCTGCGTGAACCCACTACAGATGACGACGTTGGATGCGCCGGCGACGCCGCCCCGGACGCGGCGGACATACGACGCAACTACTTCGCGGAGCTGAACGAGCCCTCGGGGGTCGGCGTAGCCTGCGTCGTCCGCTGATGCCGACCGGGCCACCTCGCCGCAGGCCCACAACCAGTCCCGTGTAGGGAAACTATGGAGGTCCGGCCTGCCCGGGGAAAAGTCGATCGACATGGCGGGTGCAGGCGGGGCCGCTCCGGCGTCGACGTCAACCGCTTGGGTGCCCAGCGCCACGCGGGTCGCCGAGCCTCCGCGGGCCAGCAGGTAGCCCTCGGCTTCCAACTGCTCATAGCTTGCCTGGACAAGGCCCCGGGAGACGCCCAAAGCCGCGGACATGCTGCGGGTTGATGGTAGCCGCTCGCCGGGGCTGAGGCGCCCTGACCGGATGGCGGACCTCAGCGCCGCCTGGAGCTGGCCACCGACCGTCCCCCGCTTGCTCCGGTCAAGCCCCAGGAGGAACGACGGTGATGAACCGGACCAATCAACTGCCATGGAATCGGACCTTACACGTGGGCCGCCCTGCGGCCTAGCCTTTCAGCAACGGAAGAGGAAGGAACCCAGAATGAAGCCAGATGCAGTCCCTTACGAAGACCGCAGGGCTGCGGCCTTGCCCGGATTGGAAGATCTATACACGGCCATCCGAGCTGAGACACGTTCCCCGGGCGACTGGCAGTGCGTGGCCGACGCGGTCGCCGAGGCGGTGACGCCCGTTCTCCCGTCCGCCAAGGAGGTCTTGCTGACCATACCCGCCGGCGCACGGCGTGGCGCCGATCGCGGGCAGTTACTCCATGTGGAGCCGGATGGCTCCTTCTCCGTGGTGGCACTGGTGACACGCCCGGGGTACACGACGAGCATCCACGATCACACGTCCTGGTGCGTGGTTGGCGTGGTGGCGGGACAGGAGCGCGAAGAGTGCTTTCGCCTGGCCGAAGCGGGCGGGTTCCTCGAAGTGACCAGAACCCGGGTCGACGACGTCGGCGCGGTTTCCGGTTTCGCCCCGCCAGGTGACATTCATCGGGTGACCAATTCGGGTGCAGGGCTGGGTATATCGCTCCACATTTACGGCACCGACATCAACCGCATCGGCGACAGCATCCGGCGCACCTACGATTTCCCCGTCCACCACATCACGTGACGTCGACCCGCGATAATCCCACCGTCCTTCTCCAGCAATCATTGGAGGTATCCCCATGATCACAACGATTTCCGCGGACGGCACTGACGTGCGCGCGCTTGACTCGGGCCAGGGACCGATCATCTTGGTCGTCCATCCTGGCATGGATGACGGCAGTTCCTGGAAGAAGGTGACCGCCGTCCTGGCAGGACAGTTCCGGGTCTTAACGTTGCTGCGCCGTCAGTACCGGCTGGACATCGCCTCAGGTGTCCCGGCCTCGATCGCCGAGGAGGTCGCCGACATCAAGGCTCTGGCCCGGTTGGTGGGGAAACCTATGCTGATTGTGGGGCACTCGTCCGGGGCGGTCGTTGCGCTCGAAGCGTTGTCAGCGCTTCCGACGTCGTTCACTGGAGGCGTCTTGTACGAGCCCCCGCTGAGAACCGACGGCCCGGTCGGCGGGGTCGCCCTGCTCAGCGCCAAGGCTGCCATCGCTGCCGGAAAACCCGGGAAGGCCATGCAGATTTTCACCCGCGACATGGTCGGACTCCCGGCGTGGCAGGCCGCAATGATCCGAGTGTTTGTCGCCGCCAGCCCCAGGCTGCGCCGGTTGGTGCCCCGGCAGATGGACGACAACACCGCCTTGGAAGAGCTCGGCACGCGACTCGACCTGTACAAGGAAATCCAGACTCCCGTCCTGCTAATCGGCGGTGACAAGAGCCCCGGCCACCTGGGCCGGAAGCTGGACGTTCTCGCCCGGACCGTGCCCAACGCCGGGAGGCATGTGATGCGCGGCCAGGGCCACTCCGCCAATCTCAGGGCACCAGACGAGCTTGCCCGTGTCATCGCAGAGTTCCATGCAGCTGCCACGCGCCAGGATCCCGGGATCGGCAGGCCTTAGTCGGAGGCGCACTGCCGGAGCCCGCTCAGTGCCCGGAGCTGACGGCCGCGAGCAGGGCTGTTCCGTCGGGGCTGCCGAGGCCGGTGCAGGGGTCCCAGCCGGGCGCGGCCTGGTAGGTTCCGTTGTTTCCGGTCGTGACGTCGTGGAAGCCGGCCGTTCGGCTGTAGAGCAGCGGCTGGATTTGGCCGAACCTCCGGTTGGTGGATTGGGCGAACAGTGCAATCAGCGCTGCCCAGAGGGGTGCCACGGCGCTGGTGCCACCGATCACCATGTCTTTGCCGTCGACCCTGACTTGGTACCCGGTCTGGGGGTCGGCTACACCGCTGACGTCCGGGACGCCCCGCCCTCGACCTGCTGGTGCCGGCTTGTGGTGCCGGGCGTGGGCCGGCAGACCGTTCTGCCAGGCCGGGACGGGGAACGTGTCGCTGTAGCCGCCTCCTGTGGCTGAGTGCGGCCCGTCGTTCCATACGGTTTCGGATCTGATTGTTCCGGTGGCGGAATCTGCGTCCAGGCGGGTTCCTCCGCAGGCCAGTGCGTGCGGGCTCGAGGCGGGGAAGTCGGCGTGGTCTCTTCCGTCCGTGGCTCCGTCGGTGCTGCCATTGTCGCCCGCGGCTGCGGTGACGGTTACCCCTAGTGCGTTGGCGTCGGCGAGAGCCTGGTCGAAGGCGGTCCGGGCCTGCGCGGTCCAGGCGTCTTCGCTCTGGCCCCAGCTGATACTTATCGAGGCTGGCGCCGGGGTTGCGTGGGCTGAGTTAATGATCGCGTCCAGGAACCCGGCGTCGGTGTTCGGGGCGAAGTAGACGAGGATGTCAGCCTTGGGCGCAAGGGCACCAACCACTTCAATGTCGAGCAGGACCTCTCCGTCCGCCCCGGTCGGGTCCTGGCCGGGTCGGTTGACGCCCCCGTCAACCCCCACGGCTGTCACTTTTGGTCCGGTGATTCCAAGTCCCGAGAAGTAGGCATCGAGGTCCGCCTGGCCGAAGCCGCCGCCTAGTTCGATGATCGCCACGCTCTGACCGGCGCCGTCGGCCCCAGCGGGGAAGTTGTAGATCCGGGCCAATTCCGGCGGGGTAAAGCTGGTGGCCGTGGCGGCCAGCTGGATCGCCTGGAACTGGGCGCGTGCCTGGGGGCGGTCGTCCAAGCCAAGGACGGCGGTGACGATTCCGTCCAGTTCTGCCGGTATCTGCAGGCCTCCCGTCCGGTGCCGGTGGGTGACGTCGTGGCCGTGGGGTCCGCTGCTGGTTACTTCTTCAAGGCTGGTGCCGAAGATCCGGCTGAGCTGTTCCACGGTTCCGGACAGCCGGAGGCGTCTGGAGGCGGCATCCGCGTCGAGGATCTCCGCGCCGAGCCGGGTGAACGTACCGGTAGCGAGCTGCAGGTCCGCGTCCGAGGCTCCATGGCGGGCTGCGAGCTCGTCGCGGGTCATCGGCTCGCTGAGTGAATCCGGCAGGGCTTCCCGGCGGCGGAGAATGACCGTCACTTCTATCCTCCGGTTTGGATCGACCGGTCCGAGTGTGGCCTGGATTCTTGCCGCGGCCGGACGGTCCGAGCCGGCGAGAGGGACGGTGCCCGTGGAGGTATTGGGCTTGGTGCTGTGTTGCTCAGACATGGCATTGCTCCATTC
>DASSXE010000241.1:0-3407 GCA_035704125.1 Arthrobacter sp. | reverse complement strand
TGTCCGCGTCCGACGTCGGGCCGGCCACCGAGCGCTGCAAGGCCAGCGGCCTGGACGATTACGCCGCCAACAACCTGATCCAGTACCTCGCGGAGCAAAAGGCCGCCACCGAAGTGGTCCCCAGCGACACCACCCTGGTGGTGGAGCGGTTCCACGACGAACTCGGTGACTGGCGGGTGGTGCTGCACAGCCCGTTCGGCATGCCCGTCCACGCGCCCTGGGCCCTCGCCGTGGGCCAGCGGCTGCACCAGCGGTACGGCATGGACGGTTCGGCGATGGCCGCCGACGACGGCATCGTGCTGCGGGTGCCGATGATGGACGACGAGCCTCCCGGAGCCGAACTGTTCCTGTTCGATCCCGAGGAACTGGAGCAGATCGTCACCGCAGAGGTGGGCGGCAGCGCGCTGTTCGCCTCCCGGTTCCGCGAATGCGCGGCGCGCGCCCTGCTCCTGCCGCGGCAGACGCCCGGCAAGCGGCAGCCCCTCTGGCAGCAGCGCCAGCGCTCCGCCCAGCTGCTGGACGTGGCCCGCAAGTACGCGACCTTCCCGATCGTGCTCGAAACCGTGCGCGAGTGCCTGCAGGACGTCTACGACCTGCCCGCCCTCAAGGACATCGCCGCCTCGATCGAGCGGCGCGAGCTTAGGATCCTGCAAACCACCACGCAGCAGCCTTCGCCGTTCGCGAAGTCCCTGCTCTTCGGCTACGTCGCACAGTTCCTCTACGAGGGTGATTCGCCGCTGGCCGAACGCCGCGCCGCCGCCCTGGCGCTGGACTCCACCCTGCTCAACGAGCTGCTGGGCCGGGTGGAACTGCGGGAGCTGCTCGATGCGAAGGTCATCGAGGCCACCGAGCTGGAACTGCAACGGCTGGCTCCGGACCGCAAGATGCGGGGCCTGGAGGGCGTCGCCGACCTGCTCCGGTTGCTGGGTCCGCTCACGCCGGACGAGGTGGCTGCCCGGCTGGAAACCGCCGCCGACGTTTCCGCCGAGGCTTCCACGGACGCGGCCGCGCATCTGGCCGCCTTGCAGCGGGCCAACCGTGCGATCAAGGTCAACATCGGCGGGGCGGAGAAGTTCGCCGCCGTCGAGGACTCCGCCCGGCTCCGCGATGCCCTGGGTGTGCCGCTGCCCATGGGCGTGCCGCTGGCCTTCATCGAACCCGTCGCGGACCCGCTGGGTGACCTGGTTTCGCGCTACGCCCGGACCCATGGACCATTCACCGCCGCCGAGGCTGCCGCCCGGCTGGGACTAGGCGTCGCCGTCGTCGGCACGGCACTGAAGCGCCTGGGCGCCGACGGGCGTGTGGTGGAAGGCGAATTCCGTCCGCACGTGACCGCACCCGACGCGCCGCCGACGCAGGGTGCGGAGGCTGCGACCGCCACCGAGCCGGCCGCCGCGCCGCGGTCGACGGTCCAGCTCGCCGGGACCAGTGAGTGGTGCGACGCCGAGGTGCTCCGGAAGCTGCGCCGCAGGTCGCTGGCCGCGCTGCGCGCCGAGGTCGAGCCGGTGGACCCGTCCGCCTACGGACGGTTCCTGCCCGCCTGGCAGAACGTCCGGACCCCCGGAGGCCGGGGACAGTCGGCGCTCCGCGGGCTGGACGGCATCATCACCGCCGTCGACCAGCTCTCCGGAGTACCTATTCCGGCTTCCGCCTGGGAACCCCTGGTACTGGCCAGCCGCGTTTCCAACTACCAGCCGGCCATGCTGGACGAACTCAAGGCCGCCGGCGAGGTGCTGTGGTCCGGCGCCGGCTCGCTGCCCGGCAACGACGGCTGGGTCAGCCTTCACCTGGCCGATTCCGCCGAGCTGACGCTCAACCCGGCCCCGGAGTTCGAGCCCGGCGACGCCCAGCAGCGGCTCCTGGACCACCTGCAGAACAACGGCGGCGGCTACTTCTTCCGCCAGCTGACCGATATCGCCGGCGGGATGGACAGCGTGCTTAGCGACCAGGACGTCGTCTCCGCGCTCTGGGACCTGGCCTGGGCCGGGCGGATCACCGGTGACACCTTCGCCCCGGTCCGTGCGCTGATCGCCGGCGGCCACACCGCCCACCGGCAGGTGGGCCGCGCTCCCCGGGCCCGGGCCCCGCGGCTCAGCCGGCTGGGCCGCTCGCACGGGACCGGGCTGCTCGGTTCCCCGGGCCTGACCGGCGGCCGCTACGGTTCAGCGGCGGGCTCCTCGCCTACCCCGCCGCTGGCGGCGGGACGCTGGTCGGCGCTGCCTGCCCCCGAACTGGACCCCACCATCCACGCCCGCGCCACGGCCGAGCTCCTGCTGGACCGCTACGGCGTCGTGACCCGCGGCTCCGTCATGGCCGAGAACATCCTGGGCGGCTTCGGCCTGATGTACAAGGTCCTGGCCCGGCTGGAGGAAGCGGGCCGCTGCCGCCGCGGGTACTTCATTGAGCACCTGGGCGCGGCCCAGTTCGCGGTGCCGGCCACCGTGGACCGGCTGCGTTCCTACGTCGAGGACGCGGAGGTGCACAAGGCTGAACCGGTGGCGCTTGCGCTCGCCGCGACGGACCCGGCAAACCCCTACGGCGCGGCACTGGCTTGGCCGGCGCTCGACGTCGAGGCGGGCACGGGCCACCGCCCGGGACGCAAGGCCGGCGCCCTGGTGGTCCTGGTCGACGGCGCCCTGGTCCTGTACGTCGAGCGGGGCGGCAAGACGCTGCTGGCCTTCAGCTCCGACGCCGACATCCTGGCCGCGGCCGGCGCCGCCTTGGTCGGGGTGGTGACGCGCGGCGCCGTGGACAAACTGATCATGGAAAAGGTCAACGGCCACGGCATTCTGGACACTCCGGTGGCTGCCGCCCTGGCGCAGGCCGGCGCCTACTCCACCCCGAAAGGACTGAGGATCCGTGCCTGAGGGCGATTCCGTTTTCCGTGCCGCGGCCCAGCTGCACGCGGCCCTGGCCGGCAAGGAGTTGCTCGCCACCGACTTCCGCGTGCCGCGCTTCGCGACCCTCAAGCTCGGCGGCTGGACCGTCGAGGAGGTGGTCCCCCGCGGTAAGCACCTGCTGATGCGGGTGGCCGGGCCCCGCCCGCAGGACCGGCTGACCATCCACTCGCACCTGAAGATGGAGGGGACCTGGCAGGTCTACCCGCCCGGCGGACGGTGGCGCAAACCCGGGTTCACGGCCCGCTGCGTGCTGCGCACCGCCACCGCGGACGCCGTCGGGTTCTCCCTGGGGCTGCTGGAAGTCATTCCCACCGCCGAGGAAGCCGGCGTCGTCGGGCATCTCGGCCCCGACCTGCTGGGGCCCGACTGGGACCTGGCGGAAGCCGAACGACGCCTGCTCGCCCGCCCCGAAGTTCCGATCGGCGTCGCCCTGCTGGACCAGCGGAACCTCGCCGGCATCGGCAACATCTACCGCTGCGAGGCCTGTTTCCTGTCCAAGGTCCATCC
>DASSXE010000101.1:0-5670 GCA_035704125.1 Arthrobacter sp. | reverse complement strand
CGTCGCCCGGGAGTTCGCCGGCGCCCCCGTACTGCGCGGGCGGAGCGTCTACGGGGTCTTGGGGATCGAACCCGCGGGGTGTCTGCGTCATGGCTGCCATACCTTCGGTCGCGGGCGGTGGGCCCTGGATTCCGTCTGTCGCCTCAATACTAAGCCTGCTTAGGGCTTCGGGCGGGTAGCTGACAAGTTTCGACGTCGGGCTGGTGGGGCTGCAGCTGCCGGGGCGCGTCGCGGGTGAGGCCGCAGCAGGGGCGGAAACGGTAACGGCCCCGGCGGCGGAGAATCCGCGACCGGGGCCGTTCGTGGTGCCCCAGGAGGGAATCGAACCCCCGACCGGCGGATTAGAAGGCCGCTGCTCTATCCCCTGAGCTACTGGGGCGCGTGATGACCGCTGAACCGGAGCCGGACACGCCTCAAGAAGTTTACCGTGCCGTGGCGACGTGTTTTCCACATACCGGTGATCGGGCCTGCCGTGCGCCCGGGCTCCGGCGGAAAGCTGGGAGGACAACACAACCACCCATCGAGACAGGACAAACCAATGAATGACAGCATCACCATCCGGGGATTCGTCGCCACGGACATCAAGAGCTCGACGACGCCGGGCGGGGTCGCCACGGCATCCTTCCGGCTGGGCTCCACGGGCCGCCGCTTCGACCGGGCCGCCAACGCCTGGGTGGACGGGAATACCAACTGGTTCACGGTGCAGGGCTACCGTCAACTGGCCGGCAACATGGGCTGCAGCATCAAGAAGGGCCAGCCGGTCATCGTCGTCGGCCGGCTCAAGATCCGCAGCTGGGAATCGGAGGGGCGGGTTCACCACGCTGTCGACATCGACGCCGACGCCGTCGGCCACGACCTGATGTGGGGTGCCGCCAACTTCACCCGCAATACCGGCCAAAACTCCTCGCAGACAACGGATGGCCCATCCCCGATGCAGGAAAACGGCGGCAGCGTTGACGGGAACGAGGGCCGGGCCGGTGACGAAGGGGACTCCGGGGAGGAGGGCCCGGGGGATATGCCCGACTTCGACGAGGAAACCGGAGAGCTGAAGGAGGACGCAGCCTGAGCGAGCAGCCAGGGCGACGACGGGTGGCAGAATGGCCAGGTGAAACGGGACAGGAGCATGGTCGGGCGGCCGGTGAGCGGTGGCGCTGTCGGTGCGGCTGTCGGCGGCACGTCGCTGCTGTTCGTCCTGGTGCTGGCGGCGTGTTCGACAGGCAGCGGTGGAGGCAACCGCGACGCGGCCGTCCCCTCGTCCCTGTCTGCCACCGCGTCCCCGTCCGCCCCAATGTCCATGTCCGGCGCGTCATCCTCGTCATCCCCGTCCGCACTTCCGTCGGCCGCGGCGGCACCCGGCGGCCCGGCCGCAGCGGCAACGTCCGGGGTGGAAAGCGCCTTGGCGTCTTTGGCTGACCGACCGAAACCATCCACAGCGGACATCCGCGCCGCGCTTTCAACGGCCGGCTTCGCCCCCGCCGCGGTGGAGGTCACCGCCAGCCGGACCCCCACCGGACTGGACGCGGACGCGGTTGAGGCCGCCGTCCGCCAGGACCGGGACTGCGTCGTCGCCCAGCTTCGGGCCGGCACCCTGTCCGTCATCGTGTTGCCGGTTCTCGCCGACGGGCGCTGCCTCGCGGGCCCGGCGTCCTAATACCTCAGTACACCTGGCTGCCTCGCGGGTCGTCGCCTCAAGGGCTTGCGTCGCCGGCCGCCCGACGGAGACCGGCGCCGGAATGTGAGTTATCCGCGCCAAGCCACTAGATTTGTCAGTATGGCGGAATTTATCTACACAATGACCAAGGCCCGTAAGGCCGTTGGCGAAAAACTCATCCTCGACGACGTGAGTATGTCCTTCTTCCCGGGTGCCAAGATTGGTGTTGTCGGGCCGAACGGTGCCGGTAAGTCCACCATTCTCAAGATCATGGCAGGCCTGGACACCCCCTCCAACGGCGAGGCCCGGCTGAGCCCCGGCTACACCGTCGGCATCCTGCTGCAGGAGCCGCCGCTGAACGAGGAGAAGACCGTCCTGGGCAACGTCCAGGAAGGTGTCGGCGAGATCTACGGCAAGATCCAGCGCTTCAACGAGATCTCCGAAGAAATGGCCAACCCGGACGCCGACTACGACGCCCTGCTCGAGGAAATGGGCCAGCTCCAGGAAGCCATCGATGCCGCGGACGCCTGGGACCTCGACTCCCAGCTGGAGCAGGCCATGGACGCACTGCGCTGCCCGCCCGCCGATTCCGATGTCACCGTACTTTCCGGTGGTGAACGCCGCCGCGTCGCGCTCTGCAAGCTCCTGCTCCAGAAGCCTGACCTGCTGCTGCTCGATGAGCCCACGAACCACCTCGACGCCGAGAGCGTGCTGTGGCTCGAACAGCACCTCTCCAGCTACCCCGGCGCCGTCCTGGCCGTCACCCACGACCGGTACTTCCTGGACCACGTGGCCGAATGGATCGCCGAAGTGGACCGCGGCCACCTGTACCCGTACGAGGGCAACTACTCCACCTACCTTGAGAAGAAGCGCGCCCGTCTGGAAGTCCAGGGCAAGAAGGACGCCAAGCAGGCCAAGCGCCTCACCGAGGAACTCGAATGGGTCCGCTCCAACGCCAAGGGCCGCCAGACCAAGTCGAAGGCCCGTCTGGCCCGCTACGAGGAAATGGCCGCCGAGGCGGACCGAACCCGCAAGCTCGACTTCGAAGAGATCCAGATCCCGCCGGGCCCGCGCCTGGGTGGCCTCGTCCTGGAGGCCAAGAACCTGCAGAAGGGCTTCGAGGACCGGACCCTGATCGACGGACTGTCCTTCACCCTGCCGCGCAACGGCATCGTCGGCGTCATCGGTCCGAACGGTGTCGGCAAGACCACCCTGTTCAAGACCATCGTGGGGCTGGAGCCCCTCGACGGCGGCGAACTCAAGGTCGGCGACTCCGTCAAGATCTCCTACGCCGACCAGAGCCGCGGCGGCATCGACCCGAACAAGACCCTCTGGGAAGTCGTCTCCGATGGGTTGGACTTCATCCAGGTCGGCCAGGTCGAAATGCCGTCCCGCGCCTACGTGGCCGCTTTCGGGTTCAAGGGTCCGGACCAGCAGAAGAAGGCCGGGGTCCTCTCCGGCGGTGAGCGCAACCGCCTCAACCTGGCGCTGACCCTGAAGCAGGGCGGAAACCTGCTGCTCCTCGACGAACCGACCAACGACCTGGACGTTGAAACCCTCAGCAGCCTCGAGAATGCCCTGCTCGAGTTCCCGGGCTGCGCCGTCGTTGTCTCGCACGACCGCTGGTTCCTGGACCGGGTGGCAACCCACATCCTGGCCTACGAAGGAAACGAGGAGAACCCCTCCAAGTGGTACTGGTTCGAGGGCAACTTCGAATCCTACGAGGAGAACAAGGTCGAGCGCCTCGGCCCGGACGCCGCCAAGCCGCACCGGGTCACCCACCGCCGCCTCACGCGCGACTAACCCGCGGTCGAAAAAGCCCGGCGCCCCCTCTCGAAGGGGGCGCCGGGCTTTTGCGTTCCGTGGCCTGCCGGGTGGGTACCGCGGCCGGGGAGGGGGCTTGCGTCAGGAAGCCGCGGACGTGGGCACCCGGATCATGCCCTCCTGGGCAACCGTGGCCACGTGACGGCCGTCCCGGCTGAAGATCTTCCCGGTGGCCAAGCCCCGGGCGCCCTGGGCGCTGGGGGACTCCTGGACGTACAGCAGCCATTCATCCACCCGGACGGGCCGATGCCACCACATCGCGTGGTCCAGGCTGGCCACGGACATCCCGGGCGTAATCCAGCTCATGCCGTGGCGGCGCAGGATCGATTCCAGCAGCGTGTAGTCGCTGGCGTACGCCAGCGCGGCGCGGTGCAGTTCCGGGTCATCGGGCATCGGCCCGAAGGTGCGCATCCAGACGGCGTTGCGCGCCTCCTTCGGGCCCTCCGCCGAGACATACAGCGCGGGGTCGACGTGGCGGATGTCGAAGGGGCGCTCGTACGCCCAATGCCGCGCCACCGGGTGGTCGAACTTCCCCAGCAGGTCCGCGGTGCTGGGCAGCGATTCGGGGTCCGGGATTCCGGCGGGCATCCCGGTCTGGTGCTCGATGCCCTCGTCCTCGTCCTGGAAGGACGCGATCATCGACAGGATGGGCATGCCCTCCTGATACGCGTGGACCCGCCGGGCGGAGAAGGAACGGCCGTCGCGCAGCCGCTGGACGCCGAAGGTGATCGGCTTGTTGGCGTCGCCGGGGCGGAGGAAGTAACCATGCATGGAGTGCACGCCGCGGCCCTCCGGCACGGTCCGGCTGCCGGCCACCAGCGACTGTGCCAGCACCTGACCTCCGAACACGCGCTGCCGCGGCTGCTTCTGCGAGGGGCCCATGAAGATGTCCTCATCCGTCCGGGCGCCCTGCAGTTCGCCCAGATCCAGAAGGTGAATGAGGGAGGTGGTGGGGTCATCCAGGAGTGGCGCCTGCAATCCGGCTTCGGCTTCAGTCATGGTTTGACTTTAGACGGCGCCCCGGCCGGGCTCAAAAGAGGCGCAACCGGTAAAGTCGGGATTGTGTCTGATGTCCTAACCCAGTCCCTGCAGTTCACCGACCCCCGCGACCTGGCTGACCTGCGCACTTTCGCCACCAGGGCCAAAGCCGTCGACGACGGCGCCATCCGGCTCAGCGCCGCCGGCCCAGTCCTGGCCGCCTACGTCTGCCTGCTGCGACCCCGGCTGCTGGGCGAGGGGACCCCCACCATTCTGGGCCTTCGGACCATGGCCCTGGCGGTACCGGCCCAGCTGGACGTGACCGTCCCGCTGTCGGCGGTGCTGGACCGGCTGGCCCGGTCGGGGCCCGACGACGTCGACCTGCCCGTCCCGCCGATGACGCTCGCCGAGCCGTGGGCCGGCGTCGGCGCTCCGCGCGGCGGCTGGGAACCCCTTGGCGTCCTCCTGGATGCCGTCCTGCGCCGGGCAGCCGAAGACGGCATCTCGGAAATCGGGGGCATCCTTCCCGCAAAGCCCGGGGCCCTCATCGTCAACAATGCCCGGGCGACGGTCTGGGGACGCCCCCTGCCGGACGCTGCCGGCCTGCCCGCCGGGGCAGCGTTCGCGGCACTGACCCTGGGTTTCCTGGCCGACGGCGAGCAGACCCTGCTCCGCGCCGGCCGGTGGTACCGGCTCAGCAGCCCCCGGGGACACGTGCTGGTCAGGACGGGCACCGGCCTCTAGCACCGCACGCACCGCCGGGCGCTCCGTTGACCTGCGCCGGGAGGCCTACAACGCCGTGACGGCGGCGAGGACCGCCGGGTCGTCCTGGCCGTCCCAGGTACCGGTGAGGGCCCGTTCCGGCGGCCGGGCCGCGGCGTCGAGGCGCCGGCTGACCGAGAGTTCCAGCTTCCCGGCCCGGATCATCGTTTCCTCGGCCGTATCCCGGACCGTCACGCCGGCGATCGCAGGGACATCCGCCCCGAGCGGCCCGGTGCTGCCAACGAGGACGGACTCGGGCAAAACCTCCTGCCCTCCACCCACCTGCAGGTAGTGCTTCGCCTGGGGCCGGCCGCCGAGGATCGCCGCGGTCAGGACGCGGGCATAGCAGGGGTCACCGCACGCATCGTAAACCCAGCGCGTGCCGAGGACCGAGTGCTCCATGGTGCCGAGAAGGAATCCGTCGGCGCCGGCCAGGGGAGCGCCCCGGTAGCTGA
>DASSXE010000042.1:0-8427 GCA_035704125.1 Arthrobacter sp. | reverse complement strand
CTTGTGCCGGATGCCGTTAGCCGGCGGGACCTCACGCCGGCCGGAACCGGCGGTCCCTGCGGTCTGGTCTGGGGTGGGCTGCGGCTCGGTACTCATTCCCATAGGCTAGCGCGGATCGACAGGCCCGGCGCTCCGGCGCGTCGGGCCCGCCGGAGCGTATGGTATGACCCTGACCTGCGGATATCTCTTGGGTCACGATGTGGACCATCTAGCAGTGATTGCGGTCATATTCGGCTAATGTTCGCTAGATTCTTCTTATGACTACTCAAGTGCCCGGCGATGCCCTCGTCTCCCTGAATGCCGTCAACAAGCATTACGGCCAGTTGCACGTCCTCAAGGACATCAACCTGAATGTCCGCAAGGGCGAGGTTGTTGTTGTCATCGGGCCCTCGGGCTCCGGCAAGTCAACGCTCTGCCGCGCCATCAACCGTCTGGAAACCATCGACGACGGCGTCATCACCATCGACGGCAAGGAACTGCCCGCGGAAGGCAAGGAACTGGCCAAGCTGCGCGCCGACGTCGGAATGGTGTTCCAGTCCTTCAACCTGTTCGCGCACAAGACGATTCTGGAAAACGTCACCCTTGGGCCGATCAAGGTCAAGGGCGTGTCGAAGGCCGAAGCTGACAAGGACGCCATGGCGTTGCTTGAGCGTGTCGGCGTCGGGCACCAGGCGCCGAAGCTGCCGGCCCAGCTCTCCGGCGGACAGCAGCAGCGCGTGGCGATCGCCCGCGCCCTGGCCATGAAGCCGAAGGTGATGCTCTTCGACGAGCCCACCTCCGCGCTGGATCCGGAAATGATCAATGAGGTCCTCGACGTCATGATCCAGCTGGCCAAGGAAGGCATGACCATGATCGTGGTGACCCACGAAATGGGCTTCGCCCGCAAGGCCGCGGACCGCGTGGTCTTTATGGCCGACGGCCAGATCGTGGAAGACGCGACGCCCGAAGAGTTCTTCACCAACCCGCAGAGCAGCCGCGCCAAGGACTTCCTGTCCAAGCTCCTGACCCACTAAGCACACCGCATCTCTCTCCGGCCGCCGTGTGGCGGCCGGCCAATGAAAGGTATCTGATGAGGAAATTCTTTAACCGGAAGAAGCCCCTGCTCGTCGCGGCAACCGCGGCCCTGGCTCTTTCGCTCAGCGCCTGCGGCGGCTCCGGCGGCGGCGGCAGCGCGGCCCCCGCAGGCGGCGGGGACCAGGCACCGTACAAGGTCGCGGACAACGTCACCCTGACCGGCAGCCCCACCTACGACACCATCAAGTCCAGCGGCAAGGTCCGCATCGGCGTCAAGCAGGACCAGCCCGGCCTCGGCTTCAAGGATGCAGCCACCGGCGAGTACACCGGCTTCGACATCGAGATCGCCAAGTGGATCGCCGCATCCCTGGGTGTCAGCAAGGACAAGATCGAGTTCAAGCCGATCCCGTCCGCCAACCGCGAGTCCGCCATCACCAACGGCGACATCGACTACTACGTGGGCACCTACTCCATCACGGACAAGCGCAAGCAGCTGATCGACTTTGCCGGCCCCTACTTCGTCACCGGCCAGGGCCTGCTGGTGAAGAAGGACAACTCCAGCATCAACAGCGAGAAGGACCTCTCGGGCAAGAACGTCTGCTCGGCCACCGGGTCCACCCCGATCCAGAACATCAAGGCCAACTTCCCGGGCACGAAGACCACCGAGTTCGATACCTACTCGCAGTGTGTCGAGGCGCTCAAGAGCGGCCAGGTTGACGCGGTCACCACCGACCAGGCCATCCTGCTCGGTTACGCCGCCCAGGAGCCGGACACCCTGAAGGTTGTCGGCCAGCCGTTCACCACGGAGAAGTACGGCGTCGGCCTGAAGAAGGGCGACACGGCCCTGCGCCAGTTCATGAACAAGACCTTCACCGATGGCAGCGCTGTATGGCAGAAGCTCTACGACCAGACGCTGGGCCAGTCGGGCACGAAGGTCCAGCAGCCCGCAGTCGAGAACTACTAAACCAACGCTGAGGGGGCGGCCGCAGGGCCGCCCCCTCTTCCCCTGTCGAAAGCGACGATTCTGTGAATACGCTGCTGAATAACTCGGACCTCTTCATTACGGGGTTCCGAAATACGCTCATCCTTTTCTTCTTCTCGGCGATCTTCGCCCTGATCCTCGGCACCATCGTCGCCACCCTGCGGGTGTCCCCCGTCCCCGCCATGCGCGCAACGGCGACGCTCTATGTCAACGTCGTCCGCAATACGCCGCTGACGCTGGTGCTGTTCTTCTTCGCCCTCGGGTACCCGAAGCTTGGCCTGGTGCCGATCGACTTCACCACCGCGGCCATCGTCGGACTGAGCCTCTACACCGCCACGTACGTGGCCGAGGCTGTCCGCTCCGGCATCAACACCGTCCCGGTCGGCCAGGCGGAAGCCGCCCGCGCCATCGGGCTGCCGTTCACCCAGACCCTGACCCTGGTGATCCTGCCGCAGGCCTTCCGCGCCGTCATCCCGCCGATGTTCAGCGTGTTCATCGCCCTGCTCAAGAACACCACCGTCGCGGCCGGGTTCTCGGTCTTCGAAGCCGGTGCCATCCGGGCGAACCTGTCCGAACGCGGCGAGCCCGCGCTGACCGGCCTCCTGTGGATCGCCCTGGTGTTCATCATCCTGGTCTTCATCCTTTCCGCGCTGCAGCGAAAGCTTGAACAGAAGTGGAAGGTTGCACGATGAGTTCAATCCTTTTTGACACCCCCGGACCCAAGGCCCGCGCCCGGTACCGGATCTTTGGCGTCGTCACCGCCCTCGTGATCCTGCTGATCGTGGGCTTCGTGGTGCTCCGTTTCGCCCAGAGCGGCCAGTTCGAGGCGAAGAAGTGGCAGCTCTTCACCTTCCCGCTGGTGCAGCAGACCATCGCCCAGTCCGTTGGCGCCACCCTGGCGGCCTTCGGGACCGCAGCGGTTCTCAGCCTGGTTCTCGGCGTGCTGCTCGCCTTCGGGCGGCTGTCCGACCGGCGCTGGATCAGCGCCCCGTGCTACGGCTTCACCGAGCTGTTCCGCGCCGTGCCGCTGCTGATCCTCATGATGATCTTCTACTACGGCCTGCCGACGGTCGGGGTCCAGGGGATCACGCCGTTCACCGCCGTCGTGGCGGGCCTGGTGCTGTACAACGGCTCCGTGCTCGCCGAGGTCTTCCGGGCCGGCATCGAGTCGCTGCCCCGGGGCCAGAGTGAAGCCGGCTACGCGATTGGCCTGCCCAAGAGCAAGGTCATGACCAGCATCCTGCTGCCGCAGGCCGTCCGGTCGATGCTTCCGGTGATCATCTCGCAGCTGGTGGTCATCCTGAAGGACACCGCGCTCGGGTTCATCGTGACCTACAACGAGATCCTCTTCCAGGCCAAGTACTTCGGCAGCCAGATCCAGTACGGTTCCCCGATCATCCCGGCGGCGATCGTGGCCGGCGTGCTGTATGTCGGCATGTGCCTGATCCTGGCGGCCATCGCCAAGTGGCTGGAACGCCGGCTCTCCCGCAAGCCGGGAGCGGCGATCATCCCGGCGGCCAGCGTCCCGGCTGACGCCTAGCTCCACCCGGAGACCATCCGGTAACACCGGAATCAACGGGAAACAACGGAAAACAACGAGAGAACGGCCCGGAACCACCTGGTTCCGGGCCGTTCTCTCGTTGGTTTCGGGGCCGGCTTACACGCCCAGCCAGGTCCGGAGTGCGCGCAGGCACTCCCGGATGGCGGCGGCGTCGACGTGCTCGTCGTCCTTGTGGGCCAGAAGCGCGTCGCCGGGCCCGAAGTTCACGGCGGGGATGCCCAGTTCGCTGAAGCGCGCGACGTCCGTCCAGCCGTACTTCGGCTTGGGGTCGGCGCCGACCGCGGCGACGAAGGAGGCGGCGGCCGGATGGTTCAGGCCGGGCCGGGCGCCGGCGGCGCTGTCCGTTCGGACGACGTCGAAACCTGCCAGCAGGCCGCGCACGTGTTCCTCCGCCTGCGCCGGGGTCTTGTCCGGGGCGAAGCGGTAGTTGATCTCCACCACGCACCGGTCCGGAATGACATTCCCGGCGGTGCCGCCGTTGATGCGGACGGCGTTCAGGCTCTCCCGGTAGTCCAGGCCGTCGACGGCGACGGTCTGCGGTTCGTAGCCGGCCAGCCGGGCCAGGATGGGGGCCGCGGCGTGGATGGCGTTGCTGCCCATCCAGGCCCGGGCCGAGTGGGCCGCCTCGCCGCGGGTGCTGGCCTCGAAGCGGATGGTGCCGTTGCAGCCGCCCTCCACGGTTCCGTCCGTGGGTTCGAGGAGAATGGCAAAGTCGCCCTCCAGCAGAGGCCCGTGGTTGCGGACCAACCGGCCCAGGCCGCTCTTGACCCCCTCGACCTCCTCGTGGTCGTAGAAGACGAACGTGACATCCTTGTCCGGCCCGGTGCCGCCGTCGAACAGCCCGGCCGCGAGCGCCAGCTGCACGGCGACCCCGCTCTTCATGTCGGTGGCGCCGCGCCCGTAGAGGATGCCCTCCCCCGGAGCGCCGGAGGGCCAGTAGGACGGGACCGTGCCCAGGGAGCCCTCGGTGGTCGGCAGCGGAACGGTGTCCAGGTGCCCGGCCAGGATGACCCGTTCGGGCCGGCCCAGGCGGGTGCGGGCGATGATCGCGTCCCCGTCGCGGGTCAGCTCCAGCTGCGGGATGGCCCGAAGGGCGTGCTCGACGGCGTCGGCCAGCCGGCGTTCCTCCCCCGAGACGCTGAAGATGTCGATGATGTCCGCGGTCAGCAGGGCAACGTCCTGGCGCAGGTCCAGGCGGGCGGGGGCAGGATGCTCAGTCACCGTCCCACTGTATATGCGCCGTCACGGGATCGGCTCTGTCACGGGATTCGGGGAGCACGCAGGCCGTCGATAGACTTGTCGGCATGACTGACACCGCTTCCGCCGCCGCGCCCGCTGATTCCCGCTCCGCCTACGGTTACGGCGTCGCCACCATCGCCACCCGCGAGGGCGTCGCCACCGTGCTGGACGTCTGGTTCCCGGCGCCGGCGCTTGGGACCGCCGCGGAGAACCTGCGCGACGTCGCCAACGCGGACCAGCCGCTGCTGGAGATCGCGGCGAACGGCGACGACGCCGACCGCGGCACCGAGCAGAAGATCGTCTTCGTCCAGATCCACCTCGACGAGGCCCCCGCCGACACCGCGGACGCGTACCTGCGCCTGCACCTGCTCTCGCACCGGCTCGTCCGGCCCAACAGCATCAACCTCGACGGCATCTTCGGCAAGCTGCCCAACGTCGTCTGGACCAACTTCGGCCCCGCGCCGGTGGACGGCTTCGAACTGACCCGCGCACGGCTGCGGCGGCGCGGCGCCGTGACCGTCTACGGCGTGGACAAGTTCCCCCGGATGGTCGACTACGTCATCCCCTCCGGCGTCCGGATCGCCGACGCCGACCGGGTCCGGCTCGGCGCCCACCTCGCCGAGGGCACCACGGTCATGCACGAAGGCTTCGTGAACTTCAACGCCGGCACGCTCGGTACATCCATGGTCGAGGGCCGCATTTCGGCCGGCGTCGTGGCCGGCAACGGCACCGACGTCGGCGGCGGCGCGTCCATCATGGGCACCCTCTCCGGCGGCGGCAAGGAGCAGATCGCCCTCGGCGAGCGGGTCCTGCTCGGCGCCAACTCGGGGGTCGGGATCAGCATCGGTGACGACTCAGTCGTCGAGGCCGGCCTGTACGTCACCGCCGGCACCCGGGTCCGGGTGGTCGGCCCCAGGGACGCCGACGGCGAAGACACCAGCCGCATCGTCAAGGCCGTCGAGCTTTCCGGCGTGCCGAACCTGCTGTTCCGCCGCAATTCCTCCAGCGGCGAGGTCGAAGTCCTGCCGCGCAAGGGGCAAACCGTCGAGCTCAACGAAGCTCTGCACGCCAACTAAGCACCGGCCGAGAGCCGTCCGGCTCAGGATTCGACCGGCCCCGCGGGGCCTGAGGGAGTTATTACGTGGCACGCAGACGTGGCTGGCGCCGCAGGATCGTGCTGTTGCTGGTCCTGGCGATGGTAGCCGGAGGCGTCTACACCGCCGTCGCCTTCCTGCAGCGCTCGGAGACCCTGGTCACCGAACGCTGCACGGCGAGCGGCGCCGATGAGGACCTGGCCACGGACCAGGCCGCCAACGCAGCACTGATCAGCGCCGTCGCAGTCCGTCGCGGGCTGCCGGCCCGCGCCGCCAGCATCGCCCTGGCCACCTCCCTGCAGGAATCCAAGCTGCGCAACATTGGCCACGGCGACCAGGCCGGCCCGGATTCGCGCGGGCTGTTCCAGCAACGCCCCTCGCAGGGCTGGGGCACCGAGGCGCAGGTGATGGACCCGTACCACGCCAGCAATGCGTTCTACGATGCGCTGGTCAAGATCCCCGGCTACGAGTCACTGCCCATCACCGCGGCGGCCCAGCAGGTCCAGCGGTCCGCCTACCCGGGCGCCTACGCCCAGCACGAACCGACGGCGCGGGCGTTCGCCTCGGCCTTGACCGGCCAGAGCGCCCAGGGCATGGACTGCACGCTGCGGGCCCCCGACGCCGCCGGCGATGCCCCCGGCGTCCAGCAACGACTCGCTGCGGCCTTTGGGGCGCTTCCGGCCACCACCGCGGGCAGGACCCTGACGGTGCAGGCCCAGGACACCCACGCCTGGGCCGTCGCACAGTGGGCGGTGGCGAACGCGAAGGCCCTGTCCATCACCGAGGTCACGGTGGACGGCCACGCCTGGACCCGGGCCTCCCACAACGGCTGGCAGCCCGCGGACGTCCCGGCGGACCAGGTCAGCATCACGGTGGCCGCCGAACCGGCGAAGTAACCCCGGGCTGCCGGCCGGCTGCAGCTCAGGCCAGCAGCTCGACCACCGGCTGGACGTAGCTGCGGAACAGCTCCGGGTCGGAGAGCAGGGCCGAGCTCATGATGATCTTGTCCGGCTCCAGGTACCAGGCCCGAGGCTCGGCCAGCGGCAGTTCGATGATGGTCAGCTCGAAGTCACGGGCGTCCCGTCCTGCCTCGAGCAACCGGTCATCGACCATGTCCGTCAGCACCTGGGTGGTGCCGCTGGCATCCCGTTCGGCCTCGAGCGCGACGTACTCCCCCCGACGTTCCCGTGCCCAGCTGAGCGCCGCGCCGAAGTGCGCCTGCAGCACCCGCCGCAAAGCCGGCGAATTGCCGAAGGCCCGGAAGCCGGGCGGGCCGAGCTCCGGCTCCATCTCCGGGTGGGCCTTGAGCAGTTGCGCCCACCATGCTTCCCACTCCGTCTTCAACGCGCTCATCCCGCCGACCTCCTCGATGAGGTGGGTGTGGTCTGAGGGCCGGATTTTCGGAACGACCGGGCAGAGGACCGGATGACCCACGGCCTCCAGGCCGGCCGCGTCCCGCACGTACAGGGCGATCAGCATTGGTCCCGAGGTATCCATGGTGATCCGCCAGCCGGGTCCGCCTGTGTGGTGCATCCAATTGCCTCCCTTGGCAAGACGTACTTTCTCAGTCTATTCCCGAAGTTCCGGCAGGGTAATGGGGGTTTTAGGCGCCTATCCGGCAGGGGTGAGCCGGCCCGCGTCCAGGCTGGCCAGGTGCGCTTCCAGGACGTCGTGGCACACCTGCGCGGTCATCCACTCCGGCTGCAGCAGCGCGTGCAGGACCAGGCCGTCCAGCGTGGCCAGCAGCCGTTCGGCCTCGGTGACCAGCTGCTGCTGGCCGGGGGCGCCGTCGTCGCCGGCCAGGTCAAGGACCAGCCGTCCGACGACGGCGGCCACGGCCCGGTGGCTGCGGTCCGCCTCGGGGCTGAGGAAGGGACGGATGCGGGCCGCGTTCTTGAACGCCATCCAGACACAGGCGTCCACGGCGCGTTCCTCGTCCAGCGGCAGCAGCTCCGCCAGCAGGGCCAGGGCGGCCGAACGATGGTCGCCGGAGCCGGGCCGGGCCTCGGCGAGCCGGGTTTCAGCCGTCGCCAGCCTTGCCACGACCCGGTCGACGACCACGCGGAAGGAATGGGTCAGCAGTTCTTCGCTGCTGGCGAAGTAGTGGCGTACGGAGCCGACCGCCAGCCCGGCCTCGTCGGCGACCTCCCGCAGCGACGCCCGCTCCAGGCCGTCGGCGGCGATGATGCGAAAGACGGCGTCAACAATTTCCTGGCGCCGCAAAGCAGCGTCGACAAATTTGGGCATTGCTCCTTTTTAGCACGGACGTGCCGAAACCGCGCAGAGCCACGCCGGTCCCACCCGTACCTCCGGCCCCAAGGTCCTCCCCCGGCGCTGCCCAAAACGGCGCCGGCCGCGCCCCTGGTTGCCAGGGGCGCGGCCGTTGCCGTCGTTCTTGTTGCCGTCCGGGTGCTTAGACGGAGGGGTAGTTCCGTTCCGGCTCTCCGGTGTAGAGCTGCCGCGGGCGGCCGATCTTGGTGTTCGGGTCGCTGATCATCTCGCGCCACTGGGCGATCCAGCCCGGCAGGCGGCCGATC
>DASSXE010000519.1:0-3913 GCA_035704125.1 Arthrobacter sp. | reverse complement strand
TCGAACAGGCGCTGGACCGCCGGCCGGTCCAAGGAACTGGCGATCGCGAACGGCGACATCCTGGCGGCGTGCAGGATTTCGTCGCTGTAGGCGTTGCCGATGCCGGCCATGATGCCCTGGCTTCGCAGGACACCCTTGATTTGCTGGGAGTTTGCCGCCAAAATTCCGGCCAGGGATTCGACGTCGAAGTCCGGGCTGAGCGGGTCCGGACCCAGCGCGGCGATCCCCGGGACCTCGGCCGGATCCCGGACCAGGTACACCGCGAGGCTCTTCTTCGTGCCTGCCTCGGTCAGGTCCGCATCCAGCGGCCCGGACCCGCCGGTGAAGGAGAGCCTGACCGCGATGTGGCCGCCGCCGCGCTTGAGGACCGCCCCGGTGGGCGCGTCGGTGATCCGGACCCACCCCGCCCGCGCGAGGTGGAAGACCAGGTAGAGCCCGTCGGCCTCCAGCGCGATGAACTTCCCGTACCGCCGGACCCCGGTGACGGTCCGGCCCTCCAGGGCCGTGATCGGCGGATCCGCGGTCTTCAGCACCGCGAAGGAAACAATCTGGATCTTCGAGACCACCGCACCGGCCAGGCGGGCGGCCAAGAACTCCGCCAGCGCTGCCACCTCGGGCATCTCAGGCATGGGGAAAACCGTTCTGATCCGGTGTCGGTGCGGCCATGGCCCCATCATGCCAGAGACCTCCCCGGCCGGGACGGATGTGCCTATACTTTCAGCGGCGGCCCGTTCCACCGGCCGCCGTCGACCTGGTGATTGACCCGACGAAAGGCCCGTCATGAGCATCATTCCCGAAGAACTGTCCTACACCGCCGAACACGAGTGGGTCACCGCCCCGAACGCCGACGGCGTCGTCCGGGTGGGCATCACGGATTTCGCCCAGGATGCGCTCGGCGACGTGGTGTACGCCCAGATGCCCGAGGTGGGCACGAAACTCACGGCGAACGACGTCGTCGGGGAGGTCGAATCGACCAAGAGCGTCAGCGATATCTACGCGCCGGTCAGCGGCGAGGTGGTATCCCGCAACGAGGCCCTGGACACCGATTCGGCCCTGATCAACTCCGATCCGTACGGCGAGGGCTGGCTGCTGGAAATCAAGCTCGCGGAAGCCGACGCGGTGGAGTCGTTGCTCAGTGCATCGGAGTACGAACAACAGGTAGGCTAAAGGGAAGGCCGCCCGGCCCTGCCGCTGGAAACAGCGGCCGGACGGCGGATCGATGACCGGATCTGCCAGGCTTTTCCGGACGGCATGCGTTGTTTGCAGGGGGGACACCTGCAACGAATGAGGAGGACTCAATGGTTGGGCACGGACAGAACGACACCGGTGAATACGGCACGGGTGGAGTGAAAGCCTCGGAGACCACCTCGATCCATCTCACTCCGGTGCGCGACGAGCCGACCATCACCCCGAAGGTTTCGGCGGACGAACGCACCGCCATCGAATCGCTGCCGGCCGGATCCGCGCTGCTGGTCGCCCACAGCGGCCCGAACTCCGGAGCGCGCTTCCTGCTCGACTCCGACGTCACCACGGCGGGCCGGCACCCGGATGCGGACATCTTCCTCGACGACGTCACGGTCTCCCGCCGCCACGTCGAGTTCCGCCGCACGGCGCGCAGCTTCGAAGTCGTGGACACCGGCAGCCTCAACGGCACCTACGTCAACCACGACCGGGTCGACAGCGTGGAGCTGAAGTCCGGCAATGAGGTGCAGATCGGCAAGTTCCGGCTCACCTTCTACCTCAGCCCTGTCCGCACCGCAGGCACCGTCTGATATCGGGGTACTTTCCGGTGGCCATGGCACAAGCCGAACGGCGCGGACCCCAGGTTCTGAACATCGGGGAAGTCCTGGGGCAACTCAGCGACGACTTCCCCTCCATGACCGCGTCAAAGATCAGGTTCCTTGAAGAAAAGGGACTCATTAACCCGCAGCGGACCCCCGCGGGGTACCGCCAGTACTCGGAGAACGACGTCGAGCGGCTGCGCTTTGTCCTGGCGCTGCAGCGCGACCAGTACCTGCCGCTGAAGGTGATCAAGGACTACCTCGACGCCATCGACCGCGGCGAACGACCGGAGAACCTGCCGCCCGGCGTGACCGTCTCACCGCGCATAGTCTCCGATGAGCTGGCCTCCGAGCTGAACAACCGGGTGCGCCGGCTCAGCGAGGAACAGCTCCGGACCGAATCCGGTGCCAGCGTCCCGCTGCTGGAGTCGCTGCTGAGCTACGGGCTGATCGGGCACGTTAACGGCCAGTTCGACGAGCACGCCCTGCAGGTGGCCCGGGCCTGCGTCCAGCTGGAGGGCCACGGACTCGAACCACGCCACCTGCGCCCGTTCCAGGCGGCGGCGGACCGCGAGTTCGGGCTGGTCGAACGCGCCGTCGCCACCCTCACCTCCCGCAAGGACGCCGCGTCGCACGCCCGGGCCGCGGAGGCCGCCCGGGAAATCAGCGACCTTTGCCTGTCGCTGCACCAAGCCCTGGTCCAGGACCGCATCTCGAGGATGGACATCTGATGATTGAGGTCGAGATCGTGGGCGTCAGGATCGAACTGCCCTCCAACCAGCCGCTGGTCCTGCTCAAGGAACTGCACGGCGAACGCCATGTGCCGATCTGGATCGGCACCCCCGAAGCCAGCGCCATCGCGCTGGCCCAGCAGGGGGTCGTCCCGCCGCGGCCGATGACCCACGACCTGCTCATCGACGTTGTCGAAGCGCTGGGACACACGATCGTCAGCGTGAACATCGTGGCGGTGGAAGACAACATCTTCTACGGCCAGCTGCAGTTCGAGGACGGCACCACGGTCAGCTCGCGCGCCTCCGACGCGCTGGCGCTGGCCCTGCGCGCCAAATGCCGGATCTGGTGTGCGGACGCCGTGATGGAGGAGGCCGGTGTGCGGATCACCGAGCACGACGACGGCGAAGCGGCCGAGCCCGGTCCCGCCGTCGACGAAGAGGGCGAACTGCGCCGCTTCCGGGAGTTCCTGGACGACGTCGAACCCGAGGATTTCGCCGGCTGAGAAGCCGCAAAGCTTAAAGTCGAGGTCGAAACTTTCGACACGCCCCGGCAATAGCCCCAACGTCTTTGACCTTGGGCTCCGGCCCGCCTAACGTCAGAGATACAAGTTCCCATTGCATACAACAGGTGCGCAAGTCACACTGGACAGTGCAGCCGGACCCGGAACGGCGCGGATCACTCCCGCGTCAAGACGGTCCGACGGCGTCCCGGAGGGCGCGCCGTGGCTGCACGTCCCCGCGGGAACTCAGAACTAGGAGGATCCACGTGAGTCCGAAAGGCGACGCAGGCGAGCTCAAGCAGGCCTCAACGGCAGGTGTTGCTGTGCCCGCGAGCGGTGCGCAGGGCCTGCTCTTCACGGAGGACCTCCCCGTCCTGGACGAAGACGCCGGCTACCGCGGGCCCACTGCCTGCAAGGCCGCGGGAATCACCTACCGCCAGCTGGACTACTGGGCCCGGACCGGGCTGGTAGAGCCTGCCGTCCGCGGCGCCGCCGGTTCCGGCTCGCAGCGGCTCTACGGCTTCCGCGACATCCTGGTGCTGAAGGTCGTCAAGCGGCTCCTGGACACCGGCGTCTCCCTGCAGCAGATCCGCACCGCGGTGGAACACCTGAGGGAACGCGGCGTGGAGGACCTTGCCCAGATCACGCTCATGAGCGACGGCGCCAGCGTCTACGAATGCACCTCCGCCGACGAGGTCATCGACCTGGTCCAGGGCGGACAGGGCGTCTTCGGCATCGCCGTCGGCCGTGTCTGGCGCGAAGTGGAGGGCAGCCTCGCAGCCCTTCCCAGCGAACACGCCGCGGACCAGTCCTTCCCGGACGACGAACTCAGCAAGCGCCGCGCGTCCCGCAAGACCGGCTAAGACCCGGCACCAGCGCCAACGAACGCGGGGTCATTTCC
>DASSXE010000453.1:0-4358 GCA_035704125.1 Arthrobacter sp. | reverse complement strand
GGACTTGTCGGTCCAGACGTCGGAGGCGGCGGCGGCCAGGTAGTCCGTGAAGTTCTGCGTGGTGCCGGAGTCATCGGAGCGGTTGACCGGGGTGACCTTGAGGTCCGGGAGCTTGGCGTCCGGGTTCAGGGCGGCGATGGCCGGGTCGTTCCACTTGGCGATCTGGCCGCGGAAGATCTTGGCCACGGTGGGGGCGTCGAGCTTGAGGTCCTTGACGTCGGGCAGGTTGAAGGCCACGGCGATCGGGGAGATGTACACCGGAATGTTCAGGGCGCCGTCGGGGCCGCACTTGGCCTTGGAGGAGGCGTACTCGGCATCGGAGAGGTAGGCGTCGGAGCCGGCGAACTGGGCCGAGCCGTCGAGGATGGCCTTGCGGCCGGCGCCGGAGCCGTCCGGGGAGTACTGCACCTGGGCGCCCTGGTTGGCGGTGGCGAAGTTGGTCTTCCACACGTCCATGGCCGCACCCTGCGCGGAGGAGCCGATGCCGGTCAGCGTGCCGGTGACCTTGGGGCCGGAGGCCGCCGGGGAACCCGCCGCGGAGTTGGTCGCGTTGTCGGAGCCGCAAGCGGTGAGCGCGAGAGCGCCGGCTGCGATAACAGCGATGGCCGCGTTGCGGCCGAAGCGTGATGCCTTCACTAGATGTACCCCTTCCAGGGTTATTCAGATGCGTGCCGGACCGGAGACGTCCGAACAGAAAGACGGTGGGTACGGTTTGTACCTCTACCGAAACTAAGGGCCGCAAGTGAAGAGAATTGGGGTCCAAAGTGAACGGAAGGTTAACGAATCCCGGCCATCGGCTGACATCTGCACCGTTTCCGATGGTTGATGGTTGCGTTGCGCCCCGCACAGTCGTAGGAGCTGCGCCGTGCGGCCCGGGGACCGCGGCCAGCAAATAGACTGGTTCCCATGGCCGCCGCTTCAGGAATTTCCGCAAGTGCACGGTTCCTGCGTGGCCGGGTCCGCACCGGCTTCGTCCGGAGCCGCAACTCGCTGCTGCCGGCCGTCCAGATGACCGCCTGCGCCGTGGGCGCCTACGCCTTCGCGGAATATGTGCTGGGCCACAGCGGGCCGCTGTTTGCCGCCACCTCCTCACTGATCGCCCTGGGCTTCTCCCGTGACCCGCGGCTTCGCCGGGTCGTGGAGGTGGGCTTGGGCTGCACCCTTGGCATTGTGGTGGGTGACCTGCTGCTGCACTGGCTGGGCGCGGGGATCTGGCAGGCCGCCGTCGTGCTTCTTTTCTCGATTCTACTGGCGCGGTTCCTGGACAGCGGAACGATTTTCACCACCCAGCTGGGGCTGCAGTCCCTGCTGGTGGTGCTGCTCCCGGCGCCGGCAGGCGGGCCGTTCACCCGGAGCATCGACGCCGTGGTGGGCGGGGTGTGCGCCCTGCTGGTGACGTTCCTGATTCCCAAGGATCCGCGCCGCGAGCCGCGCAACGACGTCAGGAAACTGCTGCACGAACTCGCGGAGGTGCTGCGCGAGTGTTCCACGGCGCTGACGCAGAGCGACTCCACCCAGGCCTGGCATGCGCTGATCCGGGGCCGGAACTGCCAGCCCCTGGTCGACGCCATGCGCCAAAGCCTGCGCTCCTCCGGCGAGGTGGCCACCCTGTCCCCCGCGTACCGGCGCTACCGGGACGAGCTGGACCAGCTTTCCCAGTCGCTGGACTTCATCGACCTTGCCCTGCGCAACAGCCGCGTGTTCGCGCGCCGGCTGACCAGCGCCATCAACCACGCCGCCCTCTCGGATGAGGCCACTGAGAACATCGCCGAGGTCCTGCAGGAGACCGCCGCGGCGATCGACGAACTGGGCCTGGGCCTCGCGGAGGTCCACGACGGCGTCCGGCGCGCCCACCTGCGCACCGCCCGGGTGGAGCTGAGCGAGACGGCCGGGCGGCTGCACCCCCGCCTGCTGGACGTGCAGCGGCTCGAGGGCGAGACCGTGGTGATGCTGTTCCGGCCGCTGATGGTGGACCTGCTGGAGGCCGCCGGCGTGAACTCGGACGAGGCCCGGGACATCCTGCCCGCGCTGTAGGGTGCGCGGGCGTGCCGTGGGCCGCTAGATGCATGAGTAGTCGTAGTCGAATCCGGCCGAGACGTACTGGGTCAGGGTGACGTCGCCGCCGGCGGTCAGCGCGGGGTCATCGCATTTGCGTTTGGCCGAGGCGAGGGACCGGGCGCCGGCGAGCCAGCTCGGCAGGGTGTAAAGGTTGCTTGAATCCGGCACGGCCCCGACGATCTGATCCCACTGGCTTCGGGTGGAGTAGAGGCCGGCCCGGGCGCCAATGCTGGCTAAGTAGGCTGCCATGCCCTCCAGGTCCGCACGGTTTGCCAGGGTGTCCGGCGACCAGCTGTTGCCGGTTTCGATGTCGAGCCACCACTGGTAGGACGAGGGGTTACTGATGCCCCGGATGGTGGCGTCGTCGTGGGCCTTGGCATAGCCGTACATGTACGAGCAGGCCGGCCCGTAGGATCCCGCCGTGCATTGCCCGTACGGGTTGGCCACGGCCGTACCGCCGTACGTATTGCTGCTGGGCCACCACGATCCGGCCGCCCCTGGGTTTCCGGTGTTGACGTACAGGGCGAGCCGCGGCTGGCCCGTTCCGCCCGTCGACGTGCCGGCCCAGGTCAGCTGCGTGCCGAGGCAGGGGTTCGTGTTGTTGGCCAGGCCGTTATTCACGCCGACGATGCCGAAGCTCTGGCCTTTAGGCAACGCTTTGCCGCACTGCGGCCACGATACGTCGTTGCCGGGTCCCGGTGCTGTTGCTGCCTCAGCAGGGACGGCTGCAAACGTCAGGAGCGCGGCTGCGGCAGCGGCCAAGACAAGCCGGAGGCGCCTTCGGGAAACAGCTGGGTTGCGTACGGACATCGTCGTCCTTCCGGTTGGGCCCTGGCAGGCCAGAAATCCAGCATGGGCCGGACAGGTCGCCACGGTCAAGGGCACGCGGAGGCCCCGCAGGAGGTCTCCGGCGGGTTTGTCGCTGCCCCCGGTTAGGGTGGAGCAATGGCAACAAAGACTTCCCGCGCCGCCAAGGCGCCGGGCTATAAGTGTGCGGAATGCGGCTGGACCACGGCCAAATGGGTGGGCCGGTGCGGTGAGTGCCAGGCCTGGGGCACGGTTGAGGAAACCGGCGCCGCCGTCGCGCGAACGACCGCGGCGACCACCGTCCTGGAGCCTGCCCGCAGGATCGCCGACATCGACGCCACCACCGCGGCCTTCCTTCCCACCGGGGTGGACGAATTGGACCGGGTGCTGGGCGGCGGCCTGGTGCCCGGCGCGGTCATCCTGCTCGCCGGCGAGCCCGGCGTGGGCAAGTCCACCCTGCTGCTGGATGTTGCGGCCAAATTCGCCCGCACCGCCCAGGACGTCCTGTACGTCACCGGTGAGGAGTCGGCGGCCCAGGTCAAGCTGCGCGCGGACCGGATCGACGCCGTCGCCGAGTCGCTGTACCTGTCCGCCGAGACGGACCTGGGTCAGGCGCTGGGCCAGGTGGAAAAACTCGAACCGCGGCTGCTGATCGTGGACTCGGTCCAGACGCTGAGCAGCGCCGACGTCGAAGGCAGCGCCGGCGGCGTCTCCCAGGTGCGCGAAGTGGCAGCATCCCTGATCGCCGCGGCCAAGCGCCGCAACATGACCACGCTGCTGGTGGGCCACGTGACCAAGGACGGGTCCATCGCCGGGCCCCGGCTGCTGGAACACCTGGTGGACGTCGTCTGCCAGTTCGAAGGCGAGCGGCACTCCCGGCTCCGGCTGCTGCGCGCGGTCAAGAACCGCTACGGTCCCACGGATGACGTCGGCTGCTTCGACCTGAACGAGGACGGCATCACCGGACTGGCTGACCCCAGCGGCCTGTTCGTTTCGCGCACCAAGGATCCCGTGTCCGGCACCTGCATCACGGTCACCCTCGAGGGGCGCCGCCCCCTGCTGGCCGAGGTGCAGTCGCTGCTGGCGGAGAGCGCCAACGCGCAGCCCCGCCGGGCCACCAGCGGGCTGGACAGCTCACGGGTGGCCATGCTGCTGGCCGTCCTGCAGCAGCGGGCAGGCTGCCTGCTGCAAAAGGACGATTCGTACGTGGCCACGGTGGGCGGAGTGAAGCTCAGCGAGCCCGCCACGGACCTCGCCGTCGCACTGGCCGTGGCATCCGCGAAGGCCCGGAAACCGCTCCCGCAGCGGCTGATTGCCTTCGGCGAGGTGGGCCTGGCCGGAGAAGTCCGGCCGGTGCCCGGAATCAACCAGCGCATCCAGGAGGCGCACCGGCTGGGCTTCACCCACGCCGTGGTCCCTGCCAGCCCCGCCGGCCACGGCCCGGTTCCGGAGGGATTCTCCGTCCGCGAGGTCAGCCACCTGACCGAGGCCCT
>DASSXE010000436.1:0-3834 GCA_035704125.1 Arthrobacter sp. | reverse complement strand
ACCGAGCTGGTTGGCGTAGGAGAAGCTGTCCTCGAGGAGCTTCATCACGGGGATGACGCCGGAGGACTGGTTCTCGATCTGCTTGATCGGCGCGCCGACCTCGCGGATGTTGGTCAGCGCGAACGCCACGCCGCCGCCGCGATTGGAGAGCTGCAGCGCGGAGTTGATGGACCGGCCGATCGACTCCATGTTGTCTTCGATCCGCAGCAGGAAGCAGGAGACCAGCTCGCCGCGCTGCTTCTTGCCGGCGTTCAGGAACGTCGGGGTGGCCGGCTGGAAGCGACCGTCGATGATTTCATCCACCATCTGCATGGCGAGCTTCTCGTCGCCGCGGGCCAGGTGCAGGGCCACCATGCAGACACGGTCCTCGTAGCGCTCCAGGAAGCGCTTCCCGTCGAACGTCTTCAGCGTGTAGGAGGTGTAGAACTTGAACGCGCCCAGGAAGGTCTCGAAGCGGAACTTCTTCTTGTACGCGCGGTTGTAGAGCTCGCGGATGAAGTTCATCGTGTACTGGTCGAGGGTTTCGCGCTCGTAGTACTCGTTCTTCACCAGGTAGTCGAGCTTTTCCTCGAGGTCGTGGAAAAACACGGTGTTGTTGTTCACGTGCTGCAGGAAGTACTGGTGCGCAGCCTCCCGGTCGGCCTCGAACTGGATTTCGCCGTTCGGGCCGTAGAGGTTCAGCATGGCGTTGAGCTCGTGGTAGCCCAGACCCTGGTAGGCGGCCGGCATGGCCGGCTTCTCCCCGGGAACGGTGTGCTTTTCGACGGCGGTGTTGCCGGCCATGTGGGAACCCCCGGTCACTTCGGTGTCTGCGACAGTCGTGTCCAAAATTCTTCCAATCCTTGTTGTACTCGGCTGACGTCTTCCGGCGTCCCCATGAGTTCGAATCGATATAGGTGCGGGACGTGGCACTTGGCGGCGACGATGTCGCCCGCCATGCAGTAGTTGTCCCCAAAGTTCGTGTTGCCCGCCCCGATCACTCCACGGAGCTGCTGCCGGTTCCTCGGATCGTTCAGAAAGCGGATGACCTGCTTCGGAACGGATCCCTCTCCCCCGGTCCCGCCGTAGGTGGGAAGCACCAGGACGTAGGGTTCGGTCGCCACGAGCGCCGGTTCCCTCGCCAGGAGGGGGATGCGGGCGGCGTCGAGTCCCAGCTTCACAACGAAGCGTTTGGTGTTCTCGGAGGTGGAGGAGAAGTAGATGAGGTGGCTGCCGGTGGTGCGGACCGTGGCTGAGTCCACGGTCGTCGCTGCCAGCGGCGGTCCGGCGGTTGCCAGTGCCATGGGAGTCACCTCATCCGGTGTGGTGCTGCCGTGTTCGGCTTTCAGGCGACCGCGACGGCGGCAGCCAGCGCCAGTTCTTCGATCTTGTCCGGGCGGAAGCCGGACCAGTGGTCCTGGTCGGTGACGACGACCGGTGCCTGCATGTAGCCCAGGGACTTGAGGCGCTCGAGGGCCTCGGCATCCTGGGAGATGTCGACGCTCTGGTAGGCGATGCCCTTCTTGTCGAGAGCGCGGTAGGTAGCGTTGCACTGCACGCAGGCCGGCTTCGTGTAAACCGTAACGGTCATGTCCTGAGTCCCCTTAGTTGAAGTCTGTAATTCGTGTCCGGTGGGGCCGACTCGGAACAGGAATCCATATCCGTTACTGGCCTCGCCTCGCGGTCTGCAACCGCTCCGCTCGAACTGTATGTCGATACTACATGTAGTGCAAGAGCCCTGCGCGGACCCCAAGATGATGTATTACAAGTATGTCATTTAACCCACCGTTAATCCACAAGCGGAGGCCATCAAAATGTCCGGATTCCAGCCATTTTCGGGCCCTCCGTCCACACCCTGTGGACTAGTTAGCCACAATTAACCACCCCGCGTGTCGCGGCGGGGCGGCGTGTCGCGGCGGCCGCGCAGCGGTGCCTGCGAGTGGGCGGCGGCACTACATGTAGTGGGCGAATGCACAGGCACGACAAAGGCGGGCACCTTCCGGTGCCCGCCTTCCGTGGCCGTCAGTTGTGGCCGTCACTTGTGGCCGTAATTGGTGGCCGTGAATCGTTCGTGGCCGCCCTGTATGCCCGGCTGCCGCTACTCCGGCCGGCTGCTGAGGATCTGGTCCACGCCCATCCGGCCCTCGGCGAAGCTGCGCAGCGCACCGACCAGGTAAAGCCGCCACACGCGGGCGATCTCCTCGCCCATCATCGCCACCGCGGCGTCGTGGTTTTCTTCGAAACGCGCGTACCAGGCCTCCAGGGTGTAGACGTAGTGCCGGCGCATGGCCTGCACCCCCTCGATCTCCAGCCCTGCCTCTTCCAGGAAGCCCAGCGTCTCCCCCACCGGCCGCATGTGCATGTCCGGGGCGATGAAGGACTCGATGAACGGGCCGCCGCCGGGGTGCTTGCCGTGGCGGGACATCTGCTGGATCAGCACCTTCCCGCCGGGCACCACGTTGTTGAACAGCGCCGCCGCGTACACCGGGTAGTTCCGCTGGCCCACGTGCTCGCCCATTTCCAGGGAGGCCACGGCGTCAAACGGGCCGTCCGGGATTTCACGGTAGTCCTGGACCCGGATTTCCACCCGGCCCTCGAGCCCGCGTTCCTTGATCCGCCGGTCGATGAACGCCTTCTGCTCCACCGAGAGCGTCACGCCGACGACGTCGACGCCGTAGTACTGCGCCGCGTGCAGGCTCAGGGACCCCCAGCCGCAGCCGACGTCGAGCATCCGCATCCCGGGCTTGAGCCCGATCTTGCGGCAGACCAGATCCAGCTTGTCCCGCTGCGCATCCTCGAGACCGTAGCCCTCGGAGGAATTGCCGCCCTCGATCTGGTTGGTCCAGTATCCGCTGGAGTACGCCATCTGCGGGTCGAGGATCAGCTCGTAAAAGTCGTTGCTGAGGTCATAGTGGTGGCTGATGGCTGCGCGGTCGCGGATCAGGCTGTGCAGCCGGCCCTTGACCTTGGCCTGGCTGGCCGGCGGCTCGGGCGGGGCGCCCAGGGCGCCCGCTGCCTTGGCGATCCTGGCCACGCCGGCCAGCAGCGCCGGCGTGGGGCGGATGCCGGGCAGGTTACGGTCCCGGACCACCTTCCAAAGGTGCGCCAGGGCGGAGTTGAGGTCGCCGTCGACGTCCAGCTCGCCGGTCACGTAGGCCTGGGCCGCGCCCAGCTCCCCCGGCGCCCAGAGCAGGCGGCGGATGGCTCCGGGCGAGTTGAGCCGCACCACCGGCGCGCCGGCCGGTCCGGCCTCGCTGCCGTCCCAGACAACCAGGCGGACGGGCAGTTCCCCGCCCACCACCGGGCGCAGGACGTCGGCGATCGTGGCGGCAAGCGTCCCGGTCACAGTGCGGCCCGTCCGTTGGACGTCCGCGCTGCCCTGGTGGCGGCGCGGTCCAGGACGATCTGCTGGACGTTCAGGTACCCGGTCTCGAAGCCGGCGCGGGAGTAGCACAGGTAGAACAGCCACATCCGCTGGAAGATCTCATCGAAGCCCAGCGACCGCACCTCTTCGTCGCGGGCCATGAAGCGTTCCTCCCAGAGCCGCAAGGTCTGCGCGTAGTGCTCGCCCATGGCGAGGCGTTCGCGGACCCGGAGGCCGGTCTGCTTTTCGGTGATCTCCTCGATGGCCCGGACGGAGGGGATGACGCCGCCGGGGAAGATGTACTTGTGCACCCACGTGTAGCTGGTGCGGGTGGCGATCAGCCGGTCGTGGCCGATGGTGATGGCCTGGATGGCGACCTTTCCGCCCGGCGCCAGGACCCGTTCGATGGTCTGGAAGTACGTGGCCCAGTATTCGTAGCCGACGGCTTCGATCATCTCGACGGAGACGACGGCGTCGAACTGTCCCTCCAC
>DASSXE010000419.1:0-4152 GCA_035704125.1 Arthrobacter sp. | reverse complement strand
ATGGTCCGCTACATCGGCCCGCCCGAAGTGGCAGACCTGGTCCGGCATTCCTGCCCCGAAGTGGTCTGCGGCGAAAGTGTCGCCGAGGCGCACGTCCAGGCCTGGCTGCTCGGGTCCGGGCTGGACGAGGGAGCGGAGGAGCAACTGCAGCGCGTCCGGGAAGCCGCGGCATCGGGCCTGCCCGTCGTCGCGGACGCCGGTGCGCTGCCGGCGTTGCCCCGGACGCTCGCCGAACAGACGGTCCTGACACCGCATGCCGGTGAACTCGCCGCCCTGCTGGAGCGCCATGGCGCCGGTGCGGGCCGGTCTGCGGTGGAAGACAGCCCGCTGACCGCCGTCGGACAGGCCTCCGGCCTCACCGGAGCCACCGTGCTGCTCAAGGGCGCCACCACGCTGGTGGCAGCACCGTCCGGCACCACGTTCAGCCAGGCAGAGGCCACCCCCTGGATGGCCACCGCCGGCAGCGGCGACGTTCTGGGCGGCATCCTCGGGTCCCTGCTGGCCCAGCTCGCGGACAGGGAAGAACGCTTCGCCAGCCTCGGCATCGCCGCGCGCGACCGCTGGGCCGCCATCGGCGCTATCGCGGCCAGCCTCCACGGCCGGGCCGGTACGCAGGCCTCCCGCGGCGGACCGATCACCGCCTCGCAAATCGCCCTGGCCGTGCCGGGGGTAATGGCCGGGCTGTAACAAAAAGGTCCGGCCCCGGGCTTGGTAAATTACTAACCTTACTTACAAGTAGTCTGTCTAGAGATAGTCCGCATCGCACGAGGAGTACACATGGAAGTTTGGCCCGGTACGGCATACCCGCTGGGAGCCACGTTCGACGGCACCGGCACCAATTTTGCCCTGTTTAGCGAGCAGGCGGAACGGGTGGAGCTCTGCCTCCTGGCCGACGACCTCACCGAAACGCGGATCGAACTGACCGAGGTGGACGGCTACGTCTGGCACTGCTACCTGCCGATGATCCAGCCTGGGCAAAAGTACGGCTTCCGGGTCCACGGCCCGTACGACCCGGCGAGCGGAAACCGCTTCAACGCGAACAAGCTGCTGCTGGACCCGTACGCCAAGGCAATCCAGGGGCAGATCGACTGGGATCCTTCGCTGTTTTCCTACGAATTCGGCGATCCGGACTCGCACAACGACGCGGACTCCGCCGCGCACACCATGCACGGCGTCGTCATCAACCCCTACTTCGAATGGGACGGTGACCGTCAGCTGCGCGTCCCGTACCACGAGTCCGTCATTTACGAGGCCCACGTCAAGGGCCTCACCGAGCTGCACCCGGATATTCCGGAAGACCAGCGCGGAACCTACGCCGGCGTGGCGCACCCCGCCGTCGTCGAGCACCTCAAGAAGCTCGGCGTGACAGCCATCGAGCTCATGCCCGTGCACCAGTTCGTCAACGACGGCACCCTGGTGGAGAAGGGCCTCAACAACTACTGGGGCTACAACACCATTGGCTTCTTCGCCCCGCAGAACACCTACAGCTCCTCCGGGGACGTCGGCCACCAGGTCCAGGAATTCAAGGCCATGGTCCGGGAACTGCACCGGGCCGGCATCGAAGTCATCCTCGACGTCGTCTACAACCACACCGCCGAAGGCAACCACCTGGGCCCCACGCTGTCCTTCAAGGGCATCGACAACCAGGCCTACTACCGCCTGGTCGACAACGACCAGAAGCACTACATGGACTACACCGGCACCGGAAACTCCCTGAACGTGCGCCACCCGCACTCGCTGCAGCTGCTGATGGATTCGCTGCGCTACTGGGTGACGGAAATGCACGTCGACGGCTTCCGCTTCGACCTCGCCTCCACGCTGGCCCGCGAGTTCTACGACGTCGACAAGCTGTCCACCTTCTTCGAACTGATCCAGCAGGACCCGATCGTCTCCCAGGTGAAGCTCATTGCCGAGCCGTGGGACGTCGGCCCCGGCGGCTACCAGGTGGGCAACTTCCCGCCGCAGTGGACCGAATGGAACGGCAAGTACCGCGACACCGTGCGCGACTTCTGGCGCGGCGAACCCTCCACGCTGGGCGAATTCGCCTCCCGCCTGACCGGCTCCGCCGATCTGTACGAGAGCTCCGCCCGGCGCCCGGTGGCCTCGATCAACTTCGTCACGGCCCACGACGGCTTCACCATGCGCGACCTGGTCTCCTACAACGAGAAGCACAACGAGGCCAACGGCGAGGGCAACAACGACGGCGAATCGCACAACCGCTCCTGGAACTGTGGCGAGGAAGGCGACACCGACAACGACACCGTGCTGACCCTCCGCGCCCGCCAGCAGCGGAACTTCATTGCCACGCTGCTGCTCTCGCAGGGCGTGCCGATGCTGCTGCACGGCGACGAACTCGGACGGACCCAGCAGGGCAACAACAACACCTACTGCCAGGACTCCGAGCTGAGCTGGGTGCACTGGGAGGCCATGGACCAGCCGCTCGTTGAGTTCACCGCCTTCGTCAACAAGATCCGCCATGACCACCCGACCTTCCGCCGCAGCCGTTTCTTCGACGGCCGCCCGGTCGTCCGTGGTGAGGGCGAGAAGCTGCCGGACATCGTCTGGCTCAAGACCGACGGCACCGGAATGCTGCCGGAAGACTGGGACAGCGGCTTCGGCCGCACCATCGGCGTGTTCTATAACGGCCACGGCATCCAGGAGCAGGACTCCCGGGGCCGCCGGATCACGGACGACAGCTTCCTGATGGCCTTCAACGCCCACGACGACAACGTGGACTTTGTGCTGCCCAACGACGAGTACTCGCCGTTCTGGGAGATCCTCGTGGACACCGCGGACCAGGCCGACACGAACGAACCGCTCAAGGCAGGGTCCACCCTGACGCTGGCGGCCAAGTCCATGGTGGTCCTGCGTGCCTACTCCGGACCCGAGGTAGAGGTCGACCACTCCGCAGCGGCGTCCCTGGCCTCCATGGCCGAGCACGAGGAAGCCCAGGAGGAGATGGTCGAGGCCCAGACCAAGGCGGCCGAAGCCAGCGAAGCGAAGGCAACCCAGGCATGAGGACCCCGGTTTCGACCTACCGGCTGCAGATCCGTGCCGGCTTCACCCTGCAGGATGCCGCTGCGACGGTGCCGTACCTGAAGGCACTGGGTGTCGACTGGGTCTACCTCTCTCCGATCCTGACGGCCGAGAAGGGCTCGGACCACGGCTACGACGTCACCGATCCCGCCACGGTCGACCCCGATCGGGGCGGACCCGAGGGCCTCGCCGAGGTTTCCCGCGCCGCCCGCGAAGCCGGCATGGGCGTTCTGGTCGACATCGTCCCCAACCACGTCGGCGTCGCCACCCCGATCCAGAACCCCTGGTGGTGGTCGCTGCTCAAGGAGGGCCGGCAGTCGCCGTACGCTCCGGCGTTCGACGTCGACTGGGACTTCGGCGGCGGCCGGATCCGGATCCCCGTGCTGGGTGCGGACTCGGACGTGGACGCCCTCGAGGTCCGGGACGGCGAGCTGCGCTACTACGACCACCGCTTCCCGCTGGCGGCCGGGAGCTACTCCGACGGGGATGACCCGCGGGAGGTCCACGACCGGCAGCACTACGAGCTGGTGGGCTGGCGGCGTGCCGATAACGAGCTGAACTACCGCCGGTTCTTCGCCGTCAACACCCTCGCCGGGATCAAGGTCGAGGACCCAGCAGTCTTCGACGAAGCCCATGCCGAGATCGTCCGCTGGTTCCGGGACGACCTCGTCGACGGCCTGCGGATTGACCACCCGGACGGCCTGGCGGACCCGGGCGGCTACCTGGAGCGTCTCCGCGCAGCCACCGGCGGGGCCTACCTGCTGATCGAGAAGATCCTGGAACCCGGCGAGGACCTTCCGGCTGGCTTCGAATGCGAAGGAACCACCGGCTATGACGCGCTCGCCGACGTGGACCGGCTCTTCGTCGACCCCGCCGGCCAGGCCGGACTCGATGCGTTGGACGCCTCGTTGCGCGGCGGCGAAGCCGCCGACTACGAGGAAATGATCCGCGGCACCAAGCGCCGGATCACGGACGGCATCCTGCACTCCGAAATGCTGCGGCTCGCCCGGCTGGTGCCCGCAAGCGCCGGCTTGAGCGTCGAGGCCGGCGCGGACGCGCTGTCCGAGATCATCGCGGCCTTCCCGGTCTATCGCAGCTACCTGCCCGAGGGCGCGG
>DASSXE010000376.1:0-2757 GCA_035704125.1 Arthrobacter sp. | reverse complement strand
AGCCGGCGGCGGGCCAGCGCCTCGATGATCCGCGCACTGCTGAGTTCGACGCCGGCGGGGACGCCTTCAATAATTCCGACCAGTGCCGGGCCATGGGATTCACCGGCGGTCAACCAACGCAACATATTTCCATCCTGCCATGCATGACGCTTAGAACACCCGTCGAGGCGCCCCGACTGCGTCACACATCACATCTATGACTGCGGCCGGCATAGGCCCGCCGACGCCGGCAAAATACCGCACCTGCTCCACCGCCTGGTAGAGCAGCATTTCCAGCCCGGGCACCACCGTCCCGCCGGCGGCGGCCCAGGCGTCGGCGATCCGGCTGGGCCAGGGATCGTAGGCCGCGTCGAGGAGCACGCCGGCCGCGGCGGCGCCGGACTGCGCCAGTTCCGCGGCGAGGCCGTCCGCCGCGCGGGGCGGCAGCGTGGAGATCACGACATCGACCCCGGTGAGGCCGCGGGCGGCCTCGGCGAGGGGCCGCACCTGCAGGCTGAGTCCGACGGCGTCGGCGGCCGCGCGGACCTCGGCGGCCCGGCCGACGTCGCGGACGTAGACGGTGGCCGACGGGGCGCCGAGTTCCCTGAGGGCGGCCGCGGCCGCCGCGGCGGTTCCGCCGCCGCCGAGGATCGCTGCCGACGGTTGGGGGGCCGCCCCGGCGTAGCGCAGGGCGTTGACGATCCCGGTGACGTCCGTGTTGTAGCCCACCAGCCGGGCCGGTCCGCCGGCGTCTGCTGGTTCGAAGGCGACGGTGTTGACGACGCCCAGCTGGCGCGCCACGCCCCGGACCTCGTCGACAGCTCCGGCCATGGCGGATTTAAGCGGCATGGTCACCGACAGGCCCCGCCACGCCGCGTCGCCGTGAACCCCGGCCAGGAAGGCGGGGAGCTCCTCGACGGTCACGTCGATCGCCTCGTAGGCGATGTCGGCGCCGAGGGCGGCGTAGGCGGCGCGGTGCAGTGCCGGGGACTGCGAGTGGCTGATCGGGTGCCCGAGGACGGCGGCCCTCCGGGTCACACGCAACGGTTCGGGTTGGCGTCGCACCAGGCGTTGTACTTGGCGACGTTGACGTTGTGTTCGGCCAGGGTCTTGGCGAACTTCGTCTCCTTGGTGTCCAGGTTGATGGTCACCCAGTAAAGGTAGTCGTTGGTCTTTGGCTTGGCGGCAGCGTCGATGGCGGTCTTGCCCGGTGAACCAATGGGTCCGGCCGGGAGTCCGGGGTTGGCGTACGTGTTGTACGGGTTGGACTTATCCGCCTTCTGGGCTTCGTCGATGTGGAAGCTGCGGATGCCCAGGCCGTAGGTGACGGTGGCGTCGGACTGGATCAGGCCGCTGGTCTCCGTGTTGTTGGGCTTGAGCCGGTTGTAGATAGCGCCGGCGACGTCGCCGTACTCAGCCTGGCCGCCTTCTGCCTGCACGATGCTGGCGACCGTGACGACGTCGTACTGTTTGGCCTGGTCGGTGATGCCCTGGGCCTTGAGTTCGTCGAGGGTGCTGCCCACCAGCTTGGTGAGGATGTCCTTGGCGGAGGTGCCCAGCGGGAACCGGTACTCGCCGGGGAAGAGGAAGCCTTCGAGGTTCTTCGCCTTCGCCGGGACCCCGAACTGCGCCGGGGAGTCACTGAGCGCCTTGAGTTCGGTGGCGGGAACCCCGGTGCCTTCCGAGATGGCCTGCAGGGAGTCGTTGATGCGCATGCCGGCACTGAGGGCGAAGTACATGACCTTGCCCTGGTCCTTGTTGAGCAGGATGTTGACCGCATCCGTGTTGTTCATTTCCTTGCGCATCGTGAAGGTGCCGGGGCTCAGGGCGCCGCCGGAGGCCGCGAAGGCCTTGACGAAGTTGTCCGGGTTCGCGATGACCTGTTTGGCCTGCAGGTCGGCGGCCACCGACTTGGGGCCGGCGCCGGTGGGAACGGTGATGGTCACTTCGCCGGTTCCCGGGCCCGGGAAGTCGGCCACGGTGTTGCCGCCCAGGAGCGGCTTGATGAACTGGGCGCCGACGACGATCGCGACGACGAAGACGGCCAGCGTCAGTACCAGGGCGAGGAAGCGGCGGCGGCGCCGGACCTTCTTCGAGGGGCCCTTGGCGGTGGGAATGCTGGCGGCACCGATCAGGTCCCGGCCGGGCTCCTCGTCGTAACCGTCGTGGTCTTCATCCGCGGGGTGCTCCGGGTAGGCGAAACCGTCGTCGTGGTGGCCGTCGTGGAAGGTGTCGTTGTGCAGAGCGTGGCCGTACTGCAGCTCATCCGCACGCCGCAGGGTCTCCTCGCGGGACAGGCCGCCGGCGTACTCGTGCACCGGCTCGTGGGCCCGGGCATCGCCGTGGAGGCTCTCGTGGGCCGTGTCGTCGTCGACGACGTCGTCATGCGCGGCCTCGTGGACGGGCTCCTGGTGGACGGGCTCTTCGCTCGCGGCCTCATGGTGGAGCGGTTCGTCGTGGACGGGCTCAACCGGCGCCGGCTCGTGCCCCGTCGGGACAGCCTCTGGGCGCTCAGGTGCCACCGGGGCTTCGGGGGCGTGGTCGCGGGCAGCCCCAGCGGGTGCATCCGTCGCTTCCTGCCCGGTGGCAAAGGCCTGCGGCGGGATAACTTCTTGGTTCTGGGTGGCCAGGAATTTTTCCTGGGCCCTGATTTCCTTGCGCGTCAGCGGGCGGTCTGCGCCGCCAGTGGCAAAACCAGAGGACTCGTCATTATTGACCGGGCTCACTGTAGCCTTCCATTTCGGGCAGAATGCGTTGTGCAGAATGCGCGTTTACTTC
>DASSXE010000378.1:0-3193 GCA_035704125.1 Arthrobacter sp. | reverse complement strand
AACCGTCCCGCCACCAGGGTCGCGGACACCGGCATCGCGGCGAACCCGGCGTCGCTGACCGCCAGCGGGTCGGCGTCGAGGACAGCGACGTCGGCCGGGTCGCCGACGTCGATCCGGCGTCTGCCGCGTGATGAGGCCGCCAGCGCTTCCTGCCGGGTGAGGGCCTGTTCCGGGTGCCAGGGGGCCCGGCCGTCGCCACGGGCGCGGGTGGTGGCGGCGGACATCGCCGTCCACGGTTCCAGTGGTGCCACGGGGGCATCCGAGCCGAGCGCCAGGACGGCGCCGGCGTCCAGCAGCGACCGCAGCGGGAAGGCCCGGCCGGTCCGGCCGGCCCAGTTCGAGTCGGCGGCATCGCGGTCATCGAGTGCGTGTGCGGGCTGCACGCTGGCGGTGAGTCCCAGCTCGCCGAACCGGGCAAAGTCCTGTTCCCGGACGAACTGGGCGTGCTCGATCCGGCCCCGGATCCCGGCCGCGGCGAAAGCGTTCAGCGCCACCTCGTTGGCGCCGTCGCCGATCGCATGCACCGCGGGCACAAACCCGGCCCGGCCCGCGCGTGTCAGGAGGGCGAGCAGCTCCGCTTCATTGACCGTGAGCAGGCCGCGTCCGCCGTGAGGGTAGGGGTCCACGCAAAAGGCCGTCCGGGTGTTCAGGGAGCCGTCGATCAGCACTTTCAGCGGCCCGACGCGAAGGAGCCCCCTGCCCTCCGGAACGAGCTGGCCGGTCCGCATGCCCAGCCCGGCCGCGCGCTCCAGATCCTGTGGATAGACGCCGGCCTCCACCCGGAGGGAATCAAAACCATCGGCGATCCGGCGCACCCAGGGGTCCCGGTTCCACACCATCTCAAAATCGACGATTCCCACGATGCCCCGTGCTGCCGCCGACCGCCCGGCGTTCCGGACCAAGGCATCCACTGCGTCGTCGGGCAGGCGCCCCAGCTCCCGGGTCAGCGCAAACGCCGGCTCCTCGCGGAGCAACCCGTCCGCGCCCGGCGCGACCCCATAACGCGCGGCCGCCGCCGAGTTTAGCCAGACGCAATGCAGATCATGGCTGATCAGCGCCGTGGGAACTCCCGCCGTCGCCCCATCAAGCATCGCCAGTCCGGGAGCATCCCGCCACACGGCGTCACGGAATGCGATGCCCACCAGCGTCCGGCCGTCGGAGGGCGCCCCGGACGCCTCAAGGTGAGAGCGAACGACGGCGGCAGCCTCCTGTGCGGAGGCGGCGCCGGCCAGGTCGATCCGGCCGGTGGCAAGCGCCCACTGGGTCATGTGCACGTGTTCATCCCAGAGCCCGGGGATGACGAAACGACCATCAAGCTCCACCCGCCGCGAACCCCGCGCCGCTTCGAGGGCATTTCCCGACGGCACAATCTGCGCAACGGTGCCTTGGCTAATGAAAATGTCACAAAGCGTCATGTCGCCCGGCTGCCGGGCTCCGGCGAGCAGAAGGTTCGTTTCGGCAGCGGGGGGAGCGGTTTTCGGCATAGCAGCAAGGCTAGAGCGGCATCGGGAGTGCGGCAATCCTGATACCAGAGGGCACAGGGCGCACTTGCGCCCCAGCCCTTCCGCGCAGCCGCCCCGCAAGGGACCTTTGCCCCCTTGCCCGCCGGATGGCCGCCGGTCACTCTGGTTATGGGGCGATTCCAGCACGGCGATTTGTGGGGAATTGGGGAAACGCCCCTTCCGACAAATTCGGTCTCGCTATAACCCTGGGGTGAGGAAATGGCAGTTGCACTTTCCAGCTTGGGCAGGAAAGGCAGGAGACCAGCCATGATGGACACACAACGAACGACCGCGACGGCCCGACCGGCAGCGCTGCTGAGGAGCGCTGAGGTCCGATGAGCCCGCTGCGACACCTGAACCACGCCAGCCGCGCCCGGTCCTACCACGCGCATCCTTCCCACGGAGACCCCCGGATCAAGGTGGTTCTCCGTATCGATCCCGCGGCTGAGTCCGTCCGGGTCGACGTGCGGGGCGTCGTCACGACGGCGAACATCCGGGCCCTGTACGTGGTTTGCCGCCGGGTTATCTCGAAACTCGTTGGCTACGAAGTGGTGGTGGACCTGGCCCACGCCCGGGTCACGGACGCGGCCTTTGACGAACTCCGGGAGCACGCCCGCCAGTCGATTGTCTCCTCGGGGATCGACTCGTCGGTCACGCCCTGCCGCCTGCGGGTCGTCGACCCGCAGGTCATCCTTCGAACCAAGGAGTTTGCGTGAAAGCACTCGTGTACGGCGGCCCCGGCCGGAAGTCGTGGACAGACGTCCCTGAACCGAAAATCCAAAACCCCAGTGATGCAATCGTCCGAGTCGACACCACCACCATCTGCGGTACGGATCTTCATATCCTCAAGGGCGATGTCCCGGCCGTCACCGAGGGGCGGATCCTTGGGCACGAGGGCGTGGGAACCATCACGGAGGTCGGCTCCTCGGTCACCAGCCTAAAAGTAGGCGACCGTGTCATCATCTCCTGCATCAAATCCTGCGGACACTGCGCGAACTGCAAGACCGGCCTCTACTCGCACTGCCTGGGCGACGAGGGGAAATCCGGCACCGGGTGGGTCTTCGGCCACTTGATCGACGGCACGCAGGCGGAATATGTCCGGGTCCCCTACGCCGAAAATTCGCTGCACCTGCTGCCGGAAGGGGTAAGTGACGAACAGGCCGTGATGCTCTCCGACATCCTCCCCACCGGCTTCGAGATCGGCGTGCAGTACGGGCGGGTCAAGCCCGGGGACACGGTCGCCGTCGTCGGGGCCGGACCGGTGGGGCTCGCCTCGATCGCCACGGCCGGACTCTACGGGGCCGCCACCATCATCGCCGTGGACCTCGATGCGAACCGGCTGGAAAAGGCCCGTGAATTCGGCGCGACCGACGTCGTCCTCTCCAGCGACGCCGACTGGAAGGATCGCGTCCTGGCCCTCACCGACGGGCAGGGGGTGGATGTGGCGATCGAAGCCGTGGGCATTCCGGCGACGTTCGGCATGTGCGTGGACATCGTCCGGCCCGGCGGCAATGTCGCCAACGTGGGGGTGCACGGCAAGCCTGTCGAACTGCACGTTGAAGACCTTTGGATCCAGAACATCAACATCAGCATGGGCCTGGTCAACGCGAACACGACGCCCATGCTGCTCAAGCTGGTCGCGCAGAACAAGGTCCCTGCGGCCAAATTCGCCACCCACCACTTCCGCTTCG
>DASSXE010000177.1:0-2793 GCA_035704125.1 Arthrobacter sp. | reverse complement strand
GGACACCTTGACAGTTTCAGACACCAGACAGCCCACCCGCACCCAGGAACTGGCCGCAGATCTCGCCGCCGGTCTGATCAGCTTCCGACGGGAACTGCACCGGATCCCCGAGCTCGGTAACGAGCTCCCGTTGACCCAGCGCAGGCTCCTGGCCGAACTGCAGGACCTGGGCCTCGACATCACCCTCGGGGAGAGCCTCTCCTCCGTGACAGCGGTCCTCCGCGGCGAAGCCCGGCCGGCGTCCGGCACCAAGCCCGTGGTGCTGCTCCGGGGTGACATGGACGCACTGCCGGTGACCGAGGACAACGGCCTCGACTACAAGTCCTCCCACACGGGCCTGATGCACGCCTGCGGCCACGACATGCACGTAGCGGGCCTGGTCGGCGCGGCGCGGATCCTGACCGCCCTGAAGGCAGATCTGGCCGGCGACGTCGTCTTCATGTTCCAGCCGGGAGAGGAGGGACCCGGCGGGGCCCTGCCGATGATCGAGGAAGGGGTCCTGATGGCCGCGGGGCGGCGCGTGGACGCGGCCTTTGGCCTGCACGTTTTCTCGGCAGCCCACCCGCGCGGTGTCTGGTTCGGCCGGCCCGGTCCGGAAATGGCCGCCGTCGATGACCTTCACGTCCGGTTCACCGGTTCCGGGGGACACGGCTCACAGCCACACCACGCCAACGATCCGATCCCGGCCCTCTGCGAGGCGGTGACGGCCCTGCAGACCATGGTGACGAGGGCGTTTGACGTCTTCGACCCGGTGGTCCTCACGGTGGGCCGCATCGCCGGCGGAACGCGGGAGAACATCATCCCCGAAGATGCTGCGTTCGACGCCACGGTGCGGAGCTTCAGCGCCGAATCCAGGGCGGCCATCAAGGAGAAGAGCGTGCGGCTGCTGGAGGGTATCGCCGCGGCACACGGGCTTGAGGCCACCGTCGACTACCACGAGCTCTACCCGGTCACGGAGAACGCCCCGGCCGAATTCGAGCTCGCCCGGCAGACGATCGTGGACATGTTTGGCGAGGACCGCTACCAGCCCATGCCGAACCCCATGCCCGGGGCGGAGGACTTCTCCTTCGTGGCCAACGAGGTTCCCAGCGCCTATCTCTTCCTCAGCGCCTGCGCCCACGACGACCCGGCCGACGCCGGCTCCAACCACTCGCCCCACGCCCTCTTCGACGACTCTGTCCTTCCGGACGCGGCATCGTGGCTGGCAGAAGTGGCTCTCCGCCGAATCAACCAGGGACTCTAACAGGCACATCCGACCCATGTGGCACCAGCAGGAAAGCAGGCAGCAAGCCATGAACCAACGAAACACCAAAGGACTCCGGGGGACGGCGCTGATCGCCGCCGGCCTCATCGCCCTGACCGGGTGCACGACGGCGTCCGAAGCCGGCCCCGGCGCGGCCACGGGGACGGGAGCCGCGGGCAAGGGAACGGCGACGTTCGACCCGGCCAGCGTCACGAAGGACGACGCCCTTGCAGCCGGGGTGCCGGACAAGGTCAAGGCCAAGGGCACGCTGACCGTCGGATCGGACACCACCTACGCCCCGGCGGAATTCCTCGCGGCCTCCGACGGCCAGACCCCGGTCGGATACGACGTCGACCTGGCCAAGGCGATCGGTGCGACCCTGGGCCTGAAAGTGGAGGTCCAGACGTCGCCGTTCGAGGGCATACTTCCCGCGCTCGGTCCGAAATACGATCTGGGTGTCTCATCCTTCTTCATCACCAAGGAGCGGAGCAAAGCGGCCAACTTCGTCAGCTACTTCCAGGCCGGAAGCCAGTGGGCCGTGCAGAAGGGCAACCCCAAGAACGTCAGCCTCGACGACCTGTGCGGCAAGACGGTGGGCGTCCAGACCGGCACCTTCCAGGAAAACCCGGACATCTCGGGCCGGAACGCCCAGTGCTCGGCCGCCGGCAAGCCCGCGATCAACGTCGTCTCGCTGAAAAACCAGACGGACGTCACCACCCGCCTGGTGGCGGGAGGCCTGGACGCCATGGCTGCCGGTTCCATCACGGTGGCCTACGCCATCAGCCAGACGCAGGGAAAACTGCAGACCGTGGGGGACGTCTACGGCGCCTCGCCGGTGGGCATCGCGGTGGCCAAAGATGATCAGGCCCTCGCCGATGCGGTGGCCGGTGCCACCAACAAGCTCATCAAAGACGGCACGTACAAGAAGATCCTGACAACCTGGGGGACCGACGGCGGCGCCATCGACACGGCCGAGGTCAACCCGGCCGTGAACAAGTGACGGCCTGACCCACGCCCTAACGACCAATGGCGGCCACGTTCCTTCGGGAACATGGCCGCCATCGGTCGTTGTGGCTCGTGCAGACCTAGATGCTGCGGTCCTAGATGCTGCGGACCGCGATGACGGCGTTGTGGCCGCCGAAACCGAAGGAGTTGCTCAGCGCTACGATGCTGCCGCCGGGCAAGGCCCGTTCGGAGGTCACGACGTCCAGCGGGATCTCCGGATCCTGGTTTTCCAGGTTGATCGTTACCGGGGCCTTGCGGTCGTGCACGGCCAGCACCGTCAGGACGGCCTCCACCGCACCCGACGCGCCCAGCAGGTGGCCCATCTGCGACTTGGTGGCGGAGACCGCCACGTTGTCCACGTGGCTGCCCAGGGCGGCCTTCAGCGCGGTGTATTCCGGCTTGTCGCCGACCGGGGTTGAGGTTGCGTGCGCGTTGACGTGCACCACGTCCTCGGCCTGGATCCGGCCGTCGAACATGGCCGCCTTCAGCGCCCGGGTGGCGCCGAGGCCCTCGGGGTCCGGGGCGGTGATGTGGTACGCGTCGGC
>DASSXE010000133.1:0-2422 GCA_035704125.1 Arthrobacter sp. | reverse complement strand
TGTACCCGGCGAAGCCCCGTGGTCCGGATCCGCAGCACCGGGTTCCAGAACATCAGGATGATCAGCGGAATGACCGGCAGCGTCGCGATGAGCCAGACGAAGGGGTTGTAGACCGGCGTCGCAGAACTGAGCTGCGGGCGGGCGGCGCGCACCGGCGCTGTCGGGGCGTTCAGGTGCCCGGTCCAGGCGGAGCCGTCCCACCAGCGAAGCCAGCCGGATCCCCCGGCGTCCGGATACCAGCCCGGTGCGGGCAGATTCCCGGCGGCACCACGCCCGAAATCGGGGTACCCGCGGCCCTGGTTGGCGGGGGCGCCGTAGCCCTGCGGTTGGTTGGCCGGCCCTGCATCGCCGGGTTCTGGGTTGCTTGGCGGGACAGTCATCGTCGTTCCTTCTCGAAGGTCTTCCCCTGCTGGATTCTTCCGGCCGGGCGCATCAGCCGCGGCAGCTCTGCAGCCCCCTAGCCGGTCTTGCCCCCATTGTCGGTCAAAGGAGTGGGAAAAACGTGGATATTGCCTGTAAGGCCGCTGGATGCCGGAGAACGGGACGGCCTGCCCGCACGGGGTGTGCAGGCAGGCCGTTTGTACGCAGGGTATGTCGTCGATCCCGGGCGCGGGCGGTGGGACCCACCCGCGGGGCGTCCCTTACCTAGGGGCGGAAGAGCTCCTCAAAGGTGCCGGAGGTCGCGGGCGAGCAGGTGTTGGCCAGGCAGCCCAGGTGCCACATGTGCTCAATCGTGGAGAGCAGGGTGTAGTGATCGGAGACCTGGTTGGTTGTTTTGCGGGGTCCCTCCGTGGAGTTGATCACGATTGCAGGTGCGTGTCCGCCGCCGAGAACGGCACCGTTCTGCCCGACCGGGCTGCCCGGTCCCCCGTCGGAGCCCGAGTAGTCGTTCTCGTCCCACGCCAGGACGATGCTGGACTTGGACGTCTTCCACGTCGATGAGTCCATGATCTGCTGGACGGTGTTCTTGACGTAGGCATCGCCGAGCTGGATCACGCCGTGGTCCAGGCCCGAGTCCGGGTAACCGCACTCGGGCATCCCCACGAGCGCCGCACCGGACGGAGCCACCCCGTGCATGTCATGGCACTGGTTCGGGCTGATCCAGACGAAGTTCGGCACGTTGCCGCTGGAAAGGTCCGCCGTGAGGTTGTTTTCCTGGGGCACGATGTGCTGCAGGCGCGGGCTGCCCGGGTAGTTGATGTTCGAGAAGTACATGAACGGGTTGTGCTTCTGCGCATACAGCTTGACCGTGCTGGACCCGATCGTGGGCGCGTATTCGGCCTGGGAGCCGGTGCTCGGAAGGCTCTCCATGTACGCCTTCCAGCTCAGGCCCTTGTTTTCGAGCTGGTCAACGATGGTCTTCCCCGAAAACATGTGGGCGGTGTCGGCGGCGCCGGCGGCCTGGGCCGGGGTGAGCATTCCGGTGGCTCCGGGGTCGCTGGACCCCGGGACAAACTCCTCCGGAGCACACTTGACGTCCGCGCCGGCTTTGCAGTCATCCCAGATTCCTTGGGAGCTTCCCGAAATGCTGGCCAGGTAGTTGGGCAGGCTCGGGTGCGTGACACCGTGGTAGTTCGTCGCGGTGTTGTAGCGCCGGGCGAGCGAGTTGATGAACGGTGCGTCGGCGGTATTGCCGATGACCTGGTCGTAGCCGTGGTTTTCCATCATGATGACGAACACGTGGTCGGGGCCGTTCTGGCCCTGCCCGTTGGCCTGCCCGGCAGTGTCCGAGGTTGTTTTCGCCTCCGCGGGTGCAGCCGCACCGACGGATGCCAAGCCGGTGAACGCGACGGCGGCAGCCAGCGCCGTTGCGCCCGCCCGCCGGCTCTTGAGGATGTTGAGCATTGGATTGTCCTTTCGGGGTGCGCCCGCCAATGGGCGCCTGATTCCTGGGATGAGTTGAAGCAGAAGAGGGTTAGCGGCTGCCCGTGCCCAGCTGCGGGTCGCTGGTGAGCCGGCCGCCGTTTTCGAACCGGCCGGCGAGCACGCGGATCAGCTTCGGATCCGTGGCAGAAGTGATCGTCAGGTCGTACCAGCCACCCTGGGTCGGAAGGGGAACGGTCTTGGCCTGGCCCGGGTTGAGCGCCAGGGTCTGGTTACCTGCGCCGTAGGCGTCCTTGAGCGTCAGGGCCGCGGCAGCCGGGCCGGTGTTCTCGATCCGGAACTGGGCGTGCGGGGATTTGCCGTCCGCGGTAACGGTGACGCGGAGGTCCGCGGCCGCCGTCGTTCCCGCGAGGCGCCGGTACCAGCCGGCGGGCCCGTGCAGGTGCACGTCGTATTCGGCACCGAGCGCCCAGCTGGCGTCCAGCGCTGCCCCGGCCCCAATGGTGTAGGAATACGGGGCGGCCGGCAGCAGGTTGGACCGGGCCTGCACATGCGCGCCGAGCGTCCCCCGGTTTGCCCAGTGGGCGGTAAGTTTGCC
>DASSXE010000029.1:0-4144 GCA_035704125.1 Arthrobacter sp. | reverse complement strand
CACAGGCAACCGCCGGCGAAGGCACCAACGCAGCACCCCGTACGCATCACGGAAGAAGGCACCGGATCCAGCTGGATCCGGTGCCTTCTTCCGTGATGCGTACGGGGTGCTGCGTTGGTGCCTTCGCCGGCGGTTGCCTGTGGCTTAGTACCAGTTGTTCGCGTAGTGGAAGTTCAAGGCGCCGCAGGGGGAGCCGTACCGTTCCTGGACGTACTGCAGGCCCCAGTTGATCTGGGTGCGGTAGTTGGTCATGTAGTCCGCGCCTGCGCTGGCCATCTTCTCGGCCGGCAGGGACTGGACGACGCCGTAGGCCCCGCTGCTGGCGTTCGTGGCGGTGGTCTTCCAATCGGATTCCCGGGTCCAGAGCTTCATCAGGCACTGCATCTCACTCGGCGCCCAGCCGTGGGCCGGGAGTTGCGCGGCGGCGTAGGCCTGCGCGCCGGCCGGGTCATCGACGGCAACGGGCTGCGGTGCCGGGGCGGGTGCCGCCGCAGGGGCGGGCGCGGGAGCAACCGGTGCGGGGGCCGCAGCCGCCGGCGTCGTGGCGGCGGGGACCGGGGTCTCGGGGGTGACCTTGGCGGACTGGGCCTCGACGCTGGCGGGCGCCGTCGTGGCGGGGGCGTAACTGCCGAGCCGCTCCAGGTCCGACAGTTGCAGGGTCGCGGCCTTGGATGCGGTCGCCGCGGGTGACGTGGTTCCGGAGGCCTGACCGGCGGCGCCTGCCCCCAGCATGACCGCAACAGCAGTGATGGCGACGGCGGTGAGCTTGCCTTTGGAGCCCAGGTGCACGCGGCCCCGGGATCCGGGAGTGCGCTTGGCCGGCTCGGCGCGGTGGCGCGCGACGTCGGCCGTGGACGTACGTTTAGCGCCGGTTAGGCGCACGGGTGCCTTGTGTTCAGTCATGTTCGCCTCTCAACGCCTACGGAGTTAGCTGTCGGGTTCGGATGCGAAATCCGGCCGCTCGGAATCTCAACGAGTCGGCTTAACCCCAAGGGGTGCATGGATGCAGTTGCCCGGGAACTCTGGGTTCCCCGTCTCTGCCTAATCCATGGGAATCCGGGTAGCGGCAGAGTTTGGCGTCAGACCCGGATATGCGGCCAGATCGGTGGCCGCACCATAAAAACGGTACCGGACTTTCCCGCACATGTCACATTTGGATAACGCCGCGGGGTGGCGGCTTGCCCTTTTCGCGCTTCGGGGCTCCTCCGGCGCGCCCCGGTCCGGGCGCGCCGGGGGGTTACTTCGCCAGCAGGTAGACCGTGGTTCCGCCGATCGTCTGGGCCGGGTAGGTCGCCGCCACCCACTCGGCGATCCGTGCGGCGTCGTCGGACCCGGTCTGGCCCTGCATCGTGCGGCCGGCGATGAAGTAGTGGATCTTGCCGTCGGCCACATACTGCTGGAACTGTTCGAGCGTCGGCGCCGGGTCGGTGCCGTTGAAACCGCCCACCGCCATCACCGGCAGCTGCGTGGCGAGTTGGTAGCCCGCGGCATTGTTGGAACCGACGACGGCGGCCGCCCAGGTGAAGCGTCCGGCGTCCGTCTGCAGGGCGGTCACCAGGTCTGCCGGCGGGGTGGTCGCCCCGAGGAGGCCGCCCATGCCGCCGCCCTGGCCGCGGAAGCTGCCGTTCACCGCCGGACCCGGGGGAGTGCCGAGGGGGTTCGCGGTGCCACCGCCGAACATTGCCGGGAGCCCGGCCCGGCCTCCGGTCGAGGGACCCGCGCTCACAATCGATCCGCTGTGCGCGGTAGCGGCGGTGGATACCGAGTAGGCCAGCGGCCCGGCCAGGGCCGCGACGACGGCGAGCACCGCCGTCGTGCGTGACAGCAGCCCCGACGCCCGGCCGCGGAGTGCTCCCGGTCCCGGCGTTCCGGCCCGGACGGCTGAAGCGACGACGGCGCCGGCAGCCAAGAGCGCCGCCAGGAGCACCACCCAGCGGAGCCACGGAACAAACGTCGGCGTCCGGCCGAGGAGTTCCCACGCCATGAAACCGGCGCAGGCCACCGCAGCGGCGAGGACTCCGGCGGCGACGGGCTGGCTCCGCCGTTGCCACAGCAGGACGCTGCCCAGCCCGGCGAGCCCGGCGATCCCGGGCGCCAGTGCCACCATGTAGTAGGGGTGGATGATCCCGGCCATGAGGCTGAACGTCAGGCCGGTGACCAGCACCCATGCACCCCACAGCACCACCGAGGCCCGCACCGCGTCGGTCCGGGGCGCAAGGCGGCCCAGCCACAGCAGCCCGGCGCCGAGCAGCAGTACGGAGGGCAGCAGCCAGGTGATCTGGCCGCCGAATTCGCTGTTGAACAACCGGAGCAGCCCGGGCGTTCCCCAGCCGTTGCCGCCGCCCACGCTCCCGGTCTCGTCCCCGCTCAGGCGGCCCAGGCCGTTATAGCCGAGGGTCAGTTCCAGGATGGAGTTGGACTGCGAGCCGCCGATGAAGGGACGGTCCGCCGAGGGCGTGAGCTCGACGGCGGCCAGCCACCAGCCGGCTGCGGCAACCATCGCGCCGCCGGTGGCGAGCAGGTGCAGCAACCGCCGGCCCAGGCCGGCCGGCGCCGCCAGCAGGTAGGCGGCGGCGAATCCCGGGACCACCAGCAGGACCTGCAGCTGCTTGCTGAGGAACCCGAACCCCAGCAGCGCACCGGCGACCAGGAGCCAGCGCAGCCGGCCGTCCTGGATCGAGCGCAGGACCGCGTAGGCCGCGGCCGTCATGAGGAGGACCAAGAGGGCGTCCGGGTTGTTGAACCGGAACATCAGGACCGCCACCGGGGTCAGGGCCAGGACGGCGCCGCCGATGAGCCCGGCACGGTGGGCCAGGCGGAGGTCTGCCGTGGCGTGGGACGCGGCGCGGCGGACCGTGAGGTAAACCAGCCAGACCGTCGCGACGCCCATCAGCGCCTCTGGAACCAGGATGCTCCAGGAGCTCAGCCCGAAGAGCCGCACGGACAGGCCCATCACCCAGAGCGACGCCGGCGGCTTGTCCACGGTGATGGCATTGGCCGCGTCGGACGAACCGAAGAACCAGGCGGTCCAGTCCTGCGAGCCGGCCTGCGCCGCGGCGGAGTAGAAGGCGTTGGCCCAGCCGGACGCGCCGAGGTTCCAGAGGTACAACGCCGCGGTACCCAGGAGCAGGGCAGCCAGTTCCAGCCGGTTGCGGAGGTACTCCTGCCGCGGGGCAGTCCGCCGCACGTCGCCGGGACGCAGGTCGCCGCGCCGCGGGGCAGTGGGGCGGCGGACGCCCGGCCGCAGGGCACCCTGTCGACGGGTGTCCGGTTGTTGCGGGGCGGGCCCGACGGCGGGGTCCTGCAGTCCGAGGTCAACTCTGTTGCTCATGGCTTCAGCCCGCCAGCTTGTAGACGGTGCTGGTGCCGACGGTCTGCGCCTGGTAGTTGGCCGCGACCCAGGTGGCAACCTCCGAGTTGCCGCCGCGTCCGCCGCCCATCCCGCCCATGCCGCCGCCGGCGATGAAGTAACCGATCTCGCCGCGGTCCACCATGGCCTGGAACTGCGCCAGGGTGGGGTACGGGTCCCCGCCGTTCCAGCCGCCCAGGGCAATCACGTTCGTCCCGGTGGCGAGTTCCAGGTTTGCGGCGGAGGTGGCGCCGGAGACGATGCCGGACCACTTCGCGGAGGAGGACTTCAGCAGTGCAGCCAGCTCGGTGGAGGCCGTCTCGCCCTCCGGCCCGCCGGCGCCGCCGGTGAGGCCGTTCCCGCCCGCAGCCGTGCCGCCGTCGGCCGTCCCGGTACCCGTGCCGCCGATCCGCGGGGCCCTCCCGCCCCCAAAACCGCCGCCCAGCGCCGATCCGGCAGGTCCTGCCGAGGGAATGGAACCGGAATGCGGCTGGGATGCCGTTGCGATCGTCCAGGCCGCGGTGCCCAGGCCGCCCGCCAGCAACGCCAGGACTACGACGCCGGCCGTCACCGCCTTGCGCAAGGCAGCGGGGACTGCCGCCAGCCGGTCAATCTGCACCAGCAGCGCCGCCGCGGCCAGCACGCCCAGGACCACCACGGTGACCCGCAGCCCGGGCAGCCAGGACGGGTCCCGGCCCAGCAGCACGGCGGACCACACCGCGCTGGCCAGGACGGTGACGGCCAGCACCAGCCGGGCCGGCCAGTACGAGCGTCCCCGCCACAACTGCACGCCGC
>DASSXE010000341.1:0-6093 GCA_035704125.1 Arthrobacter sp. | reverse complement strand
GGAACACCGGCGGCTTCCAGTTCGGCGGCGAACGGGGCGGGCGTGAAATTGTCGATCATGGGAACTAGGCTGGCACCTGTGAGCGAAACTACCAAACCGGCCCTTTCCGCGTCCTCAGTGGACACCCTTCAGGCAACGGAGCCGGCGGCGGCCAGTCCGGCCGCGGCGACGCCCGCGAAGGCGTCCGGGACCACCCGCCGGACCGCGCAGCCGGTTTCCGCCACCGAGGCACCCGTCATTCCCATCACGGACCAGCCGCGCCTGCTGGTGCTGGACGGCCACTCGATGGCGTTCAGGGCCTTCTTCGCGCTGCCCGCCGACAAGTTCTCCACCGCCACAGGGCAGCACACCAACGCCATCCACGGCTTCACCTCCATGCTGATCAACCTGATCAAGGAACAAAAGCCCACCCACGTCGCCGTCGCGTTCGACGTCTCCGACGACACCACCCACCGCAAAGCCGAGTACGACGGCTACAAGGGCGGCCGCAACGAAACGCCGCGGGAGATGAGCGGCCAGATCGACCTGATCGACAAGGTCATGGGCGCCTGGGGCATCAAGACCATCAAGCTGCCCGGCTGGGAGGCCGACGACATCCTGGCCACCCTCGCCGCGCAGGGCGAAGCGGCCGGTTTCGAGGTGCTCCTGGTTTCCGGTGACCGGGACGCGTTCCAGCTCATCACCGACAACGTCTTTGTGCTCTATCCGCGCAAGGGCGTCAGCGACATCCCCCGGATGGACGCGGACGCCATCCAGGAGAAGTACTTCGTCAGCCCGGCCCAGTATTCGGATCTCGCGGCGCTGGTCGGCGAAACCGCGGACAACCTCCCCGGCGTGCCCGGCGTCGGCCCCAAGACGGCGGCCAAATGGATTAACCTCTACGGCGGCCTCGAGGGGGTACTGGAGAACCTGGAATCGATCGGAGGGAAGGTCGGGGACGCGCTTCGTGAAAACGTCGACGCCGTCAAGCGCAACCGGAAGCTGAACCGGCTGCGGACCGACCTGGAACTGCCGGTCACGCTCGAGGACCTCGCCGACCCGCGGCCGGACCAGGCCGCGCTCGAGGAGCTCTTCGATACCCTCGAATTCAAGACCATCCGGACCCGGCTCTTCGCCCTCTACGGCAGCGAGGTAACCGAAGCCGAACGCGAGAGCCTCGAGACGCCGGACTTCACCGTCCCCGCCGACGCGGCGGAACTCAGCGCCTTCCTGGCCGCCGGGGACCGGCAGCGCTCCGCCGTCGCCGTCGACCTGGTGCCGGGCCGGATCGGTGAGGACGCGGCCGCCGTCGCGATCGTCCGCGGCGACGCGGCGGTTTACATCGACCTGGCGGCCCAGGACGCGGAGGCCGAGAATGTCCTCGCGGCGTGGCTGCGCGATCCCGGTGCGGCGAAGGTCATGCACGGCTTCAAGGCAGCGCTCAAAGGCCTGTCCGCCCGCGGCATGGATTTGCGGGGCGTCGTGGACGACACCTCCATCTCCGGTTACCTGATCCAGCCCGACCGGCGAAGCTATGAGATCGCGGAACTGGCGCAGCACCACCTCAATATCGCCGTCTCCACCGAAGCGGCCAAAGCCGGGCAGTTGGAGTTGGCGTTCGACGGCGAGGACGAGGCGGCGGCCGGCGCGCTGGTCCACGTCGCCGCCGTCGTGCAGGCCCTCAGCCACTATTTCGAGGCGGAACTGAAGGACCGCGGCGCCCTGGACCTGCTGACCACCCTCGAACTGCCGGTCAGCCGGGTCCTGGCGGACATGGAACTGGCCGGCATCGCCATCGACATGCCGCGGATGGACGAACAGCTCTCCGACCTGGCCCGGGTGATCGACAACGCCCAGCAGCAGGCCTTCGCCGCGATCGGCCACGAGGTCAACCTCGGCTCGCCGAAGCAGCTGCAGACCGTCCTGTTCGAGGAACTCGGCCTGCCGAAGACCAAGAAGATCAAGTCCGGCTACACCACGGACGCCGCGTCGCTGAAGAACCTGCTGGAGAAGACCGGCCACGAATTCCTGGTCCAGCTGATGGCGCACCGCGAATCCTCGAAGCTGCGCCAGATGCTCGAGTCGCTGAAGAAGTCGGTCGCCGACGACGGCCGGATCCACACCACGTACGCCCAGAACGTCGCCGCGACGGGCCGGATCTCCTCGAACAACCCCAACCTGCAGAACATCCCCATCCGCAGCGAGGAGGGCCGCCGCGTCCGCGGCATCTTCGTGGTCAGCGACGGGTACGAGTGCCTGCTGTCCGCGGACTACTCGCAGATCGAAATGCGCATCATGGCCCACCTCTCCGGAGACGCCGGCCTGATCCAGGCGTACAAGGACGGTGAGGACCTGCACCGGTTCGTGGGCTCCAACATTTTCCACGTCCCCACCGACCAGGTCACCAGTGCCATGCGTTCCAAGGTCAAGGCGATGTCCTACGGCCTTGCCTACGGGCTGACCTCCTTCGGCCTGTCCAAGCAGCTGGAGATCTCCGTGGACGAGGCCCGGACCCTGATGAAGGATTACTTCGACCGGTTCGGGGCCGTCCGCGACTACCTCCGCGGCGTGGTGGAGCAGGCCCGGATCGACGGCTACACCGCCACCATCGAGGGCCGCCGCCGGTACCTGCCGGACCTGACCAGCACGGACCGGCAGCTGCGCGAGAACGCGGAGCGCATCGCCTTGAACTCGCCGATCCAGGGGTCCGCGGCGGACATCATCAAGCGCGCCATGCTGGGGGTGTCCGGCGCACTGGCGGAGCAGGGCCTGAAATCCCGCATGCTGCTGCAGGTCCATGATGAACTGGTGCTCGAAGTCGCCGAAGGCGAACGCGAGGCCGTCGAAAAGCTCGTCACCGAGCAGATGGGCTCCGCCGCACAGCTCTCGGTTCCGCTCGAGGTGCAGATCGGCATCGGTACCAGCTGGTACGAGGCCGGACACTAGGGCGCGCCCCCGGCCGGCCGGCCGGGCACGAAGGTTTGCAAGAAATTTCCAGGGGGAGATACACGTGGCAGAACAGTATGAGATCCGGCGTTTCACACCCGCGGCCAAGGGTGACCCGGCGTACCCGGACTCCGTGGCCTGGATGCGCGCCGTAGCCTTCGGCTTCCACGATGCCCGCCGGACAGAGGAGCGGGTGGACCGGGGACTCGAGATGCAGCGAGCCGACGGCCGGGTAATGACCGGGGCCTATCAGACCGGAGCCGTTGCCGCGCACTCCCTCGGCGGCGACATTCCGGTGGCCACCTTCGGCACGCTGGACAAGACCCTGAACATTGGCTTCGGCCGGCTGCTCAACGCCCGGCTGGTAACGGCCGTGACCGTGCGGACCTCGCATCGCCGCCGCGGTCTGCTGCGACGCATGATGGGTTCAGAACTGGAGCTGGCCCGGCGGGACGGACTGGCAATGGCAGCGCTGACGGCTTCCGAGGCGTCCATCTATGGCCGCTTCGGCTACGGTGTCGCGACGTCGGAACAGTCGATCAAAGTGGACACCAGTGCCCGCTTCGTCCTGGACCACACACCTGTGGGCAGTGTCGAGGTGGCCGATCCCAAGGTCCTGCTGGAACTGGCTCCGGTAATCTTCGACCGCGTCCACCGGCAAACGCCGGGTTCCATCGGGCGGCATGAGTTTTACCGAAAATACGTCTCCGGATCGATCAGCCGGGAAGAAAATGAAGATCCCAAGGTCAAGGTGGCTCTGCATTACGGCCCCGATGGCGCCGTGGACGGCTACGTCTCCTACAAGTTCGGCGGCTGGTCCAGTACCCCCGCCACGATGGAGGTACTGGACCTGGTCGCCGCCACCCGCGCCGCGTACCTGGAACTGTGGCAGTACCTCGGCGCTATCGATCTTGTCGAGCGCGTCACCTGGGAAGAAGCCCCGGTGGACGACCCGTTGCCGTGGGCCCTTCGGGACGCACGGTGCGTTGAGGCGTCGGAAGCGCGGGACATGTTGTGGTTGCGGATCCTGGACGTGCAGCAGGCACTGGAAGCCCGGCATTATCCGGCAGACGGCCGGCTGGTGCTTAAGGTGGCAGATCCGCTCGGCCTGGCCGGCGGGACTTTCGCCTTGGAGGTGAACGGCGGCACGGCCGTCGTCACCGACGCAGGCAACGAGGAGGCTGACCTCGAACTGGATGTCGCGGCGCTGTCTTCGATGTATCTCGGCGGCGTTCACCCGGTCACTCTGGCCGCCTCGGGGCGGATCCGGGAGCAGACGCCGTCCGCGGCGTTCCTCGCCGCCCGCATGTTCGCCGTCGAGCGTCCGGCGCACTGCCTCACGCACTTCTAACCACCAACAACCGCCGCTACATCATCAAAGGATTCTCCGTGGGGGATTTGCCTCGCCCCGCCCTGCGCGGGCGCCGTTCCGTGCTGATCGGCCTCGGCGCCCTGGCTGCCGGCGTCGTGGTCGACGCCGTTGTGCCGTTGCGCGCCCAGGGTGCCCGGACGTTGACGCCGGACCCGGCGGCCTTCCCGGGGCCGGACGTCCTGGCCGCCGGCGAGCCCGGCACCGACGGGGCCGTCCCGGCGGACAGTACCCCGGAGCCGGCGGCAGCCTCACCGGCCGCACCCGCGGCGCCCCCTGCCGCAGCCCGTCAGGCGCCGTCGGAGGCCGACGTCGTCGCGGAATTCTCCGGGCGGCAGCCAACCGAGTGGGGGTTGAAGGTGGCCGGCGTGGTCACCACCAGCGCCGCGGCCCAGATTGCGCTGACCTTCGATGCCTGCGGCGGACCGGGCGGTTCCGGCTGTGACCACCGGCTGCTGGCTGCGTTGCGCCACCATGGCGTCCCCGCCACCCTGTTCGTCAACCAGCGGTGGATCGAGGCGAATCCGGGCCTGGCCCGGGAGCTCGCCGCGGACCCCTTGTTCGAGCTGGCCAACCACGGCACCCGGCACCTTCCGCTCTCCGTCACCGGTAAACGCGCCTACGGCATCGCGGGTACGGCCGGTGTGGCCGAGGTGTACCGCGAAATCATGGGCAACCAGCAGGCCCTGCAGCGTCTGACCGGACGGCCGCCGCGGTTCTTCCGGCCCGGCACGGCCTATTACGACGAGGTGGCGGCCGCGCTGACCCGGCGGGCCGGGCTGCTGCCGGTGAACTTCAGCGTGAACGCCGACGCCGGTGCCACACTGCCGGCTCCCGCCGTCGCCGCGGCGCTGGCCAAGGCAGCGGCGGGGGACATTGTGATCGCGCATTTCAACCGCCCGGGCAGCGGCACGGCGGCCGGTTTCGAACAGGCCCTCCCGCAGATGCTCGGCCAGGGAAAGTCATTCGCGCACCTGGGCGCGGTGCTGCCCGCAGGCCCCGCCGCGCTTTGACCGGCGTTGGCGGATACGACTAGACTAAACGGGCGTGTACTACGTGTGCGCAACCAAATCCACAGAATCAGGATGACCCGGCGGACCGCCTTTTGGCCGCCGTGTTTTCTTCCCGTGTCGCCGATGCGGGCGGAACGGTCTGCCTGACCGACTCACTATCCACAACGGAGCCCCTACTACATGACCATCACCTCCACCGAGAAGCCCGGTACCACCCCCGTCGTTGCTATCAACGACATCGGTACCGCTGAGGACTTCCTCGCAGCTGTCGACGCGACCATCAAGTACTTCAACGACGGAGACCTCGTCGAAGGTACCGTCGTCAAGGTCGACCGCGACGAAGTTCTGCTCGACATCGGTTACAAGACCGAAGGTGTCATTCCCTCCCGCGAGCTGTCCATCAAGCACGACGTTGATCCCGGAGACGTCGTCTCCGTTGGCGATCAGGTCGAAGCCCTGGTGCTCACCAAGGAAGACAAAGAAGGCCGTCTGATCCTCTCCAAGAAGCGTGCTCAGTACGAGCGTGCCTGGGGCGACATCGAGAAGGTCAAGGAAGAAGACGGCGTCGTCACCGGTACCGTCATCGAAGTTGTCAAGGGTGGTCTTATCCTCGACATCGGCCTGCGCGGCTTCCTGCCCGCATCCCTCGTCGAGATGCGCCGTGTGCGCGACCTCGCTCCGTACATCGGTCAGCAGATCGAAGCCAAGATCATCGAGCTGGACAAGAACCGCAACAACGTTGTGCTGTCCCGCCGTGCATGGCTTGAGCAGACCCAGTCCGAGGTC
>DASSXE010000329.1:0-2076 GCA_035704125.1 Arthrobacter sp. | reverse complement strand
CCGGCCACCCGGCAGGCCATCACCGGACTGGACATCCAGGACCCGGCGGCGCTGGCACCGCTGACCGCCAAATCCGGCTTCGCGGACGCCAACCCCGCACTCCAGATCACGGTGCCCGGGGCCGCGGACGCCGTCGTAGAGGTCAAATTGTTCGGCCGCGACGGGCAGAAGCCGCTGCCCGGCGGCGGCGTGGTCACCGCGAAGGCCGGCGCGGTCACCGAGGTTTCACTCGCCGGCGTCCCGGCGGGCCACTACACGCTCTCGGCCAGTTCGGATGTGTCCTTTACCGCGGCCGCCCGGGTGGCCCGCGGGCTCAAGGCCGAGGACCCCACCGACTTCGCGTGGGCGCCGGCTTCGGCCCGGCTCGGCAGCCAGCACGTTGTTCCGGTCCCCGCGGCCGGGACCCGGTTCCTGATGTTCGGCGCCCCGGATGGCCGCGCCACGATTTCCTACACTCCCATCACGGCGGACGGCAAGATCCGCAGCGCGGCGACGGCGGACATCGCGGGCGGGACAACGGCCTCGGTGCAGGTCCCGGCCGACGTGGAGGGGTCGCCGCTGGTCGGCTACCTGGTGTCGGCCGCGGGGGAGGCCGCGTACGGTGCGGTGCTGCTGGAACGCGACGGCAAGGCCGACGTGTCGAGCGTCCCCGTCCTGCCCGGCGCGGGCGGCCAGGAGAAGATCGCGGTCACGCTGGGCTACTAGTCCCCCCGCCGCTTAGTAGCGGCGGCGGTAGACCGGATCGAGCGTCTCGGGCGGGACGCCGAGCATCTCGGCGGTACGTTCGACGACCACGTCGTGCACGAGGTCCGCGAGTTCCTCACGGCTCCCGCAGGCCTGCTCCACGACGCGGCGGTACAGGGTGATCACCGGACCCTCGTCCGCGGTGGCCGGGGCGTACGTGCCCATCGGCGCGGGCGTGCCGTCGGCCACCAGCTGCTCAAGCCCGGGCGGGATGTCCTCGACCGCGAAACGGACGCCGTCCAGCGGCTTGCCCCAGATGTCGTGAAGGCGCTGGGCGGAGTCCAGGACGAAGTCATCGAAACGGTCCGAGCGGGTCCGGTAACCGGGAAGAGTGGGCAGCATCAGCTCCCCGCGCAGGCCGCGGCCGTGACGGTTTCTCCGGCGCTGCCGGAAGCCTCGGACCGGGCCGCCGCCGGCGGTGCCGGGCTCGGCGAGCCGGACCGTGAAGCCGGAATCGTGGGGCGATGACTGCATACCTTGACTCTAAACCCGGCGCCTGAATTCTGCGATATGACCGGCGGGGACGGGGCTACGGCAGCCCCGTCTTCGTCAATGCGCCGTTTCAATGCGCCGTTCGGCGGGCCGGGAGGGGTAGTCTCTGGTGTCGTGGGTGCAATTCGTCTTTGTTCAAGGTCCGCCTGCCGGAATTCGGCGGTGGCGACTTTGACGTACGTCTATGCCGACTCCACCGCCGTCCTTGGACCGCTGGCCACGTACGCCGAACCGCACTGTTACGACCTCTGTGAGCAGCACGCCGGTTCGTTGACCGTTCCCCGTGGCTGGGAGGTCCTCCGCCTCGCCATGCCGGCAACCCCCGCCGGCCCCGGACCGGATGACCTGCTGGCCCTGGCCCACGCCGTCCGTGAGGCGGCAGGCAGGCCGGCCGCCGCGGAACAGACGCCGGGCCAGCGCGCCGCCCACCCTGCCCTCGAGGCACCGGCCACCCCAGAGGGGGCGCGGCGGGGGCACCTTCGCGTCCTGCGCGAACCTTCCTGAGCGGTGAATCAGCGGTAGGCTGGCACGAGAACTTTCCGCACGCCACCGGCGCCCGCAGCGCCGCCTCCAGGGAGGCAACACCCATGCCAGTGTCATTGATCAGTCCCGAACTCCTGTCTGTCCTGCGTTGCCCGGTTACGGGCTCCGAGCTGGTCCAGGACGGCGAGGAGCTCGTCGCCGTCACCCCCGACGCCGGGGGCCGGACGCTGCGGTACACGATCGAAGACGGCATCCCGCTGCTGCTTCCGCCGGAACTCCTGGCCGCTGCCACCGCGGCGCCGTCCGACCAGCACGACGCAGCCGTACCAAATGCCGCAGCCCAGGACGCAGTAGCCC
>DASSXE010000317.1:0-3168 GCA_035704125.1 Arthrobacter sp. | reverse complement strand
GGGGCTCTGTGACGCCCGGCTAGGTTCGCGGGATCGGGCTGGGAGATAATAGGCTCGGAAGTCAGCAGCCAGGCTTAGGTCCTGGAGATCATCCGGCCTAACGCCGGACACAACGTGGAGAGGCCAGGGACGTGACGTACGTAATCGCGCAGCCGTGTGTAGATGTCAAGGACAAGGCATGTATTGAGGAGTGCCCCGTCGATTGCATCTACGAGGGTGAGCGTTCCCTGTACATCCACCCCGACGAGTGCGTGGATTGCGGCGCCTGCGAGCCGGTCTGCCCGGTGGAGGCCATCTACTACGAGGATGACACCCCCGAGGAGTGGGCCGACTACTACAAGGCCAACGTGGAGTTCTTCGACGTGCTGGGGTCCCCGGGCGGCGCCGCCAAGATTGGCAACACCCACACCGACCACCCAATGATCGCGGCCCTGCCGCCGCAGAACCAAGACGCCTAGGACGGCGCGACGGTGACTTCTGCGGTGCGCAGCTTCGGACTCAGCCTGCCCGACTACCCGTGGGAGGCGATGGCTCCTTATCTGGCCCGCGCCGCGGCCCACCCGGGCGGTGCCGCCAATCTCTCGATCGGTACGCCGGTTGATGACACGCCCGCGCTGGTCCAGGACGCCCTCCGGGCGGCGGCCAACGCCCCGGGTTATCCCACCGTGCACGGCACCCCCGCCCTGCGGGAAGCGATCGCCGGCTGGTTCGAGCGCCGCCGCGGCGTATCAGGCCTGGACCCGCAGAACGTGATGCCCACGGTCGGTTCCAAAGAACTGGTGGCCTGGCTGCCGTTCCTGCTCGGCCTGAGGCCCGGCGACGTCGTGGTCCGTCCCACGGTCGCGTACCCCACCTATGACATCGGGGCCACGTTCACGGGCGCCGACCACGTCGCCGCGGACGACCTTGACGAGCTTGATCCCGGCGTCCGTGCCCGGGTCAGGCTGGTCTGGGTCAACTCCCCGGCCAACCCCACCGGCAGTGTCCGCGACGCCGGGTCGCTGCGCCGGATCGTCGCCCAGGCCCGGGAAATCGGCGCCGTCGTGGCCTCCGACGAGTGCTATGCGGAACTCGGCTGGGGCGAATGGGATGTCCAGCGCGGCGGTTCGCCGGTGCCCAGCATCCTCGACCCGCACGTGGCGGACGGCTCGCACGAGGGCCTGCTGGCCGTCTATTCGCTGAGCAAGCAGTCGAACCTGGCCGGTTACCGCGCCGCGTTCGTTGCCGGGGACGGCGCCATCATGGCCAATCTGGTGAACAGCCGCAAGCATGCCGGCATGATCGTGCCGTACCCGGTCCAGGAGGCCATGCGCGTGGCCCTGGGCGACGACGCCCACGTCACCGCCCAGAAGGACCTGTACCGCGGACGCCGCGAGCGGATCGTCCCGGCGCTGGAACGGTTCGGCCTGACCATCCACGAATCCCGCGCGGGCCTCTACCTGTGGGCGACGGCGGGCGAGCCCACCTGGGACACGGTCGGCCGGCTCGCTGACCGCGGGATCGTCGTCGGACCGGGGGTGTTCTACGGCGACGCCGGGAACGGCTTCGTCCGGGTGGCGCTCACCGCCAGCGACGAGCGGATCGACGCCGCCGTGCAGCGGCTGGCTACGGGACAGTAACAATGCTGTGACGAGGCCCACAAGATGCGGGATTTTGTCGCATCCGGGGCGCCGCGGATTAGTGCCACCCGCGAACTCCCGGTAGTTTTTAACTGACTATCAATGGTGGCTTTCCACAAGAAGGCAGCGCGGCCGTTGGAATCGGTGTCGAGATACAGATTCCGTGGGCGGCTTCACCAGATGTTGGATCAAGCTTTCAACAGGGGCCCCGACGCCTCATGAGGAGAATCCATGACTGAGACCACCAGCGCAACCCTGCGTCATGCGGGCGGCGAGCTTGAGCTCCCGCGCATCAAGGTTGTTGAAGGGAACGAAGGCTACGACGTTTCCAAGCTGCTGAAGCAGACCGGCGCCGTTGCCTTCGACCCCGGCTTCATGAACACCGCGGCCACCACCTCGGCGATCACCTACATCGACGGCGACGCGGGCATCCTGCGCTACCGCGGCTACCCGATCGAGCAGCTGGCCCAGCACTCGAGCTTCCTGGAAGTCTCCTACCTGCTGATTTACGGCAACCTGCCGACGCCGGCCGAGCTGGAGGCGTTCGACCAGCGGATCCGCCACCACACGCTGCTGCACGAGGAGCTCAAGGGCTTCTTCAGCGGATTCCCGCGCGACGCGCACCCGATGCCGGTGCTGTCCTCCGCCGTCTCCGCGCTGTCCACGTTCTACCAGGACTCGCTGGACCCGTTCAACGCCGAACACGTCGAGGTCTCCACCTACCGCCTGCTGGCCAAGATGCCCGTCATCGCCGCCTACGCGCTGAAGAAGTCCATCGGCCAGCCGATGCTCTACCCGGACAACTCGATGAACCTGGTGGAGAACTTCCTGCGCCTGAGCTTCGGCCTCCCCGCCGAGCAGTACGAGGTTGACCCGGTGGTCGCCAAGGCCCTGGACCTGCTGCTGATCCTGCACGCGGACCACGAGCAGAACTGCTCAACCTCCACGGTCCGGCTGGTCGGCTCCTCCAACGCCAACCTCTTCGCCTCCGTCTCCGCCGGCATCAACGCCCTCTTCGGCCCCGCCCACGGCGGCGCCAATGAGGCCGTGCTCAAGATGCTGCGCCAGATCCAGGCCGACGGCATCAAGCCCGAGGACTACATGGAGAAGGTCAAGAACAAGGAAGACGGCGTCCGCCTGATGGGCTTCGGCCACCGGGTCTACAAGAACTACGACCCGCGCGCCAAGATCGTCAAGGCCACGGCGCACGAGATCCTCAGCAAGCTCGGCGGCAACGACGAACTCCTCGAGATCGCGCTCCGCCTCGAAGAGAAGGCACTGCAGGACGACTACTTCATCCAGCGCAAGCTCTACCCGAACGTGGACTTCTACACCGGCCTGATCTACAAGGCGATGGGCTTCCCGGAGAAGATGTTCACCGTCCTCTTCGCGATCGGCCGTCTGCCGGGCTGGATCGCCCAGTGGCGCGAGATGATCAGCGACCCGAACACCAAGATCGGCCGCCCGCGGCAGCTCTACACCGGAGAGCCGGAACGGAACTACCCCTCCGTCTAAGGATCCGCACGGCAACAAGAACGACGGCGACGGC
>DASSXE010000324.1:0-2977 GCA_035704125.1 Arthrobacter sp. | reverse complement strand
CCCAGCCGGGCGCCCAGGGGACCGCCGCCGGACACCGCGTGCGAGACCTGGCCGCCCATCGCGGCACGCAGCTTGCCGTAGACCAGCTTGTCGAACAGGGAGTGCTTGAGCCGCAGGACCAGGCCCACCTTGCCGTCCTGCCGGGCCCGCGAATAGGCGATCGCCGTCTCCGCGGCGCGGTGGAAGATGGCACCCTTGCCGCCGTCCTCCGCCTTGGTCAGGGCCGAGTTGTAGACCTTTTCGAAGACCCGCGGCACGGCGAGGATGAACGTCGGCCGGTAGCTCTGCAGGTCCGGCAGCAGATTCTTGATGTCCGGGGTGTGCGCCACCGTCACGCCGGCGGCCACCGCAAGCACCGAGATGAAACGGGCAAAGACGTGGGCCAGCGGCAGGAACATGATGGTCCTGGCCTGCTCGTGGACGGTCAGGCCCAGCGAGGTGGCCAGCACGTTGTCGGAGAGCTCTACGAAGTTGCCGTGGGTGAGTTCGCAGCCCTTGGGCCGGCCGGTGGTGCCGGAGGTGTAGATGATCGTGGCCAGGTCGCTGAGCCCGGCCCGGCTGCGCCGCGCTTCAAGGTCCTCGTCGCTGATTGCGGCGCCCGCCGCCCGCACCTCGTCGAGGCCGTCGCCGTCGAGTTGCCAGACGTGCTGCAGGGCGGCCAGCCCCTCGGACGCCGCGGCCTGCCGGATGATGTCCTCGTGGTGCGCGGATTCGCCGAAGGCGGCGACGGCACCGGAGTCGCCCAGGTTCCAGGCCACCTGGGACGGCGACGACGTCTCGTAGATCGGCACCGAGACGGCGCCCGCGAACCAGATCGCGAAGTCCACCAGGGACCACTCGTACCGGGTGCGGGACATGATGCCCACCCGGTCGCCGGCGCCGACGCCGCTGGCCATCAGGCCCTTGGCCAGCAGGGAGGCGTCGGCCAGGAAATCGGTGGCGCGGATGTCCTGCCACTGGCCGGCCGCGTCCAGCCGGGAGAACAGGGCCGGGTTGCTCGGCTTGGCCGCCTGGCGCAACACCAGGTCGGTGATATTTGTCTCCGGCGGGACGGTGACCAGGGGCGGGACATTGATTTCTCGCACGATAGCTCCTTTGATATCCGTTGACCCGCGAGGGGTACGACTAAGACTAGTACGCGGCCCTGCGGGGGTGTGGCGCAATTCACCTACTGGCGAGTAACTTTACGGTCGGCCGGGGCCTATGGCCAGTCGGAGCGGTGTTCAGCGGCCCGCGCCGCCCCTCCGGCTGGCCCTAGAATGAGGAGCGATGCACACTCCAACACCGGGCCAGCCCGCCCCTCCCCGCAGGACCGCCGTCTGGCGGCGCCGGACCCGCCGCCGCCCGGGAACCGAGCCCGCCGGCCGGCTCCGGGAACATCTGAGGCTGGGCCGCAAGGGACTGGCGATCGGCGTCGACATCGGCGGAACCAAGGTGGCGGCCGGGGTGGTGGATGCCGAGGGCAGGATCCTCAGCCAGGCGCGGCGGTCCACACCCGGCAACGACCCGCGCGCCGTGGAACAGGTCATCGTCGAGCTTGTCGAGGAGCTGGGCCGCGGACACCGGATCTGGTCGGTGGGCATCGGCGCGGCCGGCTGGATGGACCTCGACGGCGCCACCGTGCTTTTCAGCCCCCACCTGGCGTGGCGGAACGAGCCGCTGCGCGCCAACCTGCAGCGGCTGCTGCGCCGCCCCGTGCTGCTGACCAATGACGCCGATGCCGCAGCCTGGGCGGAGTGGCGCTTCGGCGCCGGGCGCGGCGAGGACCGGCTGGTCTGCATCACGCTGGGCACCGGCATCGGCGGGGCCATGGTGATGGACGGCCGGCTGGAACGCGGCCGCTTCGGCGTCGCCGGCGAGTTCGGCCACCAGATCATCCAGCCCGGCGGCCACCGTTGCGAGTGCGGCAACCGGGGCTGCTGGGAACAGTACGCCTCAGGCAATGCGCTGGGCCGCGAAGCCCGGGAGCTCGCCGCCGCCAACTCACCGGTGGCCCAGGAGCTGCTCAAGGCCGTCAACGGCCGGGTCGGTGATATCACCGGCGTGACCGTTACCGAACTGGCCAAGGCCGGGGACCCTACCGCGCGGGAACTGCTCGAAGAGGTGGGGGAATGGCTCGGCCTGGGCCTGGCGAACCTCGCCGCCGCCCTGGACCCGGGCACCTTCGTGATCGGCGGCGGTCTCTGCGATGCCGGCGAACTTCTCGCGGGGCCGGCGCGGAAGGCCTTCGAGCGGAACCTGACCGGACGCGGCTTCCGGCCGGCGGCGCGGATCGAACTGGCGGCCCTGGGGCCCAACGCCGGACTGATCGGCGCCGCGGACCTCTCCCGCGTCAGCAGCAGGATGCACAGCTGATCCGGTCTCCGGCTGGTTGTTCGGGCCGCTAGACCCGTGCCCCGTCGTCGTACTCGTCCTTTTCGTGCGGCAGCTTGGTGATCAGGAAGACCACCGACACCGCGAAGGCGGCCACCATGCCGACGATGGCCAGCAGCGGGGCGGAGCGCCAGAACATGACCGAGAGCATCAGGGCGATCGGGCCGCCCACGGCGCCCAGCCACGCCAGCACCGTCAGCGGGTCAGCCTCGGAGAGCCGCGGCGGCTCCTCGGGGACGAACGCGCCCTCGTCGTCCCCGGCCTCGTAATCCCGCGGTCCGTCGGCGGCTCCCTGCGGCCCGGCCGGTCCCGCCGGCGCCGGGCCGGGTGCGGCCAGGCCCAGCGGATCGAAGTCGCGGAAGGTCCGGGCGGCCGGCGGCTGCGGGGCAGCGGTGCCGGGTGCGGGTTCCGGAGCGAGGCCCGACTCGGTTTCCTCCAGGCGGGCCACGAGGTCCAGCCAGACGGCGTCGTCCTGGTTCGCGCCCGGGTCCGGGTCCGGCGTGCCGGGATCGGATTTAGTCATCTGCCGTTTCTTCCTTGGCTGGTGCTGCTGGCGCCCGGTTCGTGCGCTGCCACGATCGAGCGGATGAATTCGGCCGTGCCG
>DASSXE010000106.1:0-2354 GCA_035704125.1 Arthrobacter sp. | reverse complement strand
GGCGGCCTGCTCGGCGGCGGCGTCGGCACCCGGGTGGTCCGCGATTCCGGCGACATCGACGTGCACATGGTCTCGCATCCGATGGTCGGCCGGGGCACCCTTCCCGCCCGGCAGCGGGACCTTGGCCGGATCCGGGTGCTGGTGGGCCTGATCCTGGCGCTAGTGCTCCCGCCCGCGCTGCAGGCCGTGCTGGCGCTGGATGCGGAGCGCAACGTCGCCACCGTCATGCTGGTCCAGCTCAGCGGATCCGTGGCGGTGGCCCTGGTGGGCGGGCTGTGGCCGGCCATTCTCGCCGCGGTCCTCAGCAGCCTGCTGGTCAACTACTTCTCCACCCCGCCGGTGGGGACGCTGAGCATCAGCGACTCGCAGAATCTCCTGGCCCTGCTGGTGTTCGTCGGGGTCTCCGCCGCCGTTGCCGTCGTCGTCGACGTGTCCGCGCGGCGCTCCAAGGAAGCCGCCCGCGCCCGCGCCGAGGCCACCACCCTCGGTGACCTGGCCCGGAACGCGGCCGGGTCGGAGGACACCCTCGGCGCACTGCTGGAGCAGGCCCTGACGGTCTTCCAGGTCCGTGCGGCGGCCCTCTACGTCCCGGCCGCCGACGACGAGAGCACCGGCGCGCAGGGTTCAGTCACGCAGAGCACCGGCGCGCAGGGTTCCGGCGCTACCCGCTACTGGGAGGTGCTCGCCACCGCGGGCACCCTGGCCCCCGGGGAGTCCGCCGCCGGCGGTGCGGCCGGCGAGAACGTCGAGGAGGTGGGCTCCGTTGCCCGGCTGGTGCTCTTCGGCCGGGTGCTCCCGGCCAGCGACCGGCGGCTGCTGGCGGCGTTCGGCGTCCACCTGGAGGCCCAGCTGGAACGGCAGCAGCTGGTCTCCAGCCGCCGCCAGATGCTGCGCCTGGCGGAGAGCAACACCATCCGCACCTCCATCCTGAGGGCCGTCTCGCACGACCTCCGGACCCCGTTGGCGGGGATCAAACTCGCCGTCGGCGGCCTGCGCCACGACGCGGACCGGTACAGCCCGGACGAGCAGGAGGAACTGCTGGCCACCATCGAGGAGTGCTCCGACCGGCTGGACGCCCTGGTGGGCAACCTGCTGGACATGTCCCGGATCAGCGCCGACGCCGCCCATCCCCTGCTGCGCCCGGTGCGCTGGTTCGACGTGGTCCCCGGTGCGCTGCGGGCCGTGCCGCCGGGCCGGGTGCGGGTGGAGCTGCCGGCCAACATGCCGGAGGTCGACGCCGATCCCGGCATGCTGGAACGGGTGATCGCCAACGTCGTGGAAAACGCGGTGAAATACGCCCCGGAGTCGGACATCGTCCTGGTGGGTGCCGGCGGCGGCCTCAGCCCGGTGGCCCTCGACGGACGGCCCGCCGGCGAGCTGCGCATCATCGACCACGGGCACGGCGTACCGGCGGATCGGGTGCTCGAAATGTTCCGCCCGTTCCAGCGCCTGGACGACGCCCCGCAGACCACCGGCATCGGCCTGGGCCTGGCCGTGGCCAAGGGATTCACGGACGCCATGGGCGGCAGCCTGACAGCCGAACCCACCCCGGGCGGCGGCCTGACCATGGTGGTCCGGCTTCCCCTTTCCACCGGAGCGCCGTTCGAACCCCGGCACCCCCAGGCGCCGCTGGAGCCGCGGTCGGCGCTGGAGCACCGGGCACACAGCCTGCCGGTCGCCGCCGCCGGGACGGAGGCGGGATGACCGCCGTCCTGGTCGTCGACGACGATCCGCACCTGCTCCGGGCGCTGCGGATCACCCTGCAGGCGCACGGCTACGACGTCACCACCGCGGCTGACGGCCACTCGGCCCTGCTCGCCGCCACCCAGCATCCCCTGGCGCTGGTCATCCTGGACCTCGGCCTGCCCGACATGGACGGCACGGCCGTGCTCCGCGAGCTGCGGGGCTGGAGCCAGGCACCGGTGCTGGTGCTCTCCGCCAGGCACGGGTCCGAGGACAAGGTGGCCGCCCTCGACGCCGGCGCTGACGACTACATCACCAAGCCGTTCGGTCTGGAGGAGCTGCTGGCACGGCTGCGGGCCCTGCTGCGCCGCACCGCGGACGCGGAAGCACAGCCCGTGGTCGCCACCGACGCGTTCACCGTGGACCTCGGGAAGCACCGTGTCACCCGCGACGGCGAGGACGTCCGGCTGACACCGACGGAGTGGAAGATGCTGGAGGTGCTGGTCCGGAACCCGGAAAAGCTCATCCCCCAGCAGCAGCTGCTCTCCGAGGTGTGGGGCCCGGCCTACGCGAAGGAGACCAACTACCTTCGGGTCTACATGGCGCAGCTGCGCCGCAAGCTCGAAGCCGACCCCGCCGCACCGCGGCATCTGCTCACCGAGGCCGGAATC
>DASSXE010000097.1:0-3247 GCA_035704125.1 Arthrobacter sp. | reverse complement strand
AGCAGCGACGCCATCTCGGTGGGGGTGAGCAGGTTCTGCTCCGGGTCGTAGCTGATGCCAATGGACGCCGCGTACTCGATCAGTTTCGGGTAGCCGATGTCCTTCATCAGCAGCAGCCAGGAGTCGTCGCTGCTGGTGTTGACCATGGCCTGGATCTGGAATCCGGCGTCGAAGCTGCCCAGCTGCGTGTCCAGCGACCGCTCGCCGCGCTCCACCAGCGCGTAGTAGGCCACGGCGGTCAGGATTTTCGCCGTGCTGGCCGCGGTGTAATCGGCCGTATCGCCATACGCCTGGGGCTCGCCGCCGCGGGTGTCCTGGACGACGACGCCGATCCGGTAGTCCGGGTTCGCCGCCACGATCCGCCGGACTTCGGAGGAGAGGTCGACGGCGGCAGGCGGCGGGGCGTTGACCCGGGCGTCCCGCGCCGGGAGGGGCTGCAGCTGGCTCTTCAGTGTGGCCCAGAAGTCGGTCTTGGGCTCCGGCCCGGTGCGGACCGTCCCCACCGTGACCGCGCCGGCCAGCACCACGGCCGTAGCGGCCCACACCCCCAGCAGCCGTCGTCGTGCCTGCACCCGGGGGCTGACGCGCGCGCTCGCCGGCGCGGGCTTGCGGGGTGCGGGGGAGTCCATGATGCAAAAGCCTTCCAGGGCCGGCCGGTGGGGATTTCCCGAATCTATGCCCGGGCACAGACATAGTCCACGCTCCGCGCGGTACCGGCCGGTAATGTGGGCAAACTCCCAGCCTCCCGCCTGATGGACGTCCCCGGTGTCCGCCCGGTGCGCCGGTTAGGCTGGCAGCTATGCCACGGAAAATTACAGTCAGCCTGCCGGACGCCACCCTGCGCGAATACCTCACCCCGGACCCGGACGTCACCGTCCTGGAGTGGGACCTCTCCGGGGCGCCGCCCCGGCAGCGGCTGGACATCGTGGTCCCGCCGTACATGGGCGGCCCGGCGGTGCTGCGCGGACTTGAAGGGGTGGAGACCGGGCTGGTGCAGAGCCAGTCGATCGGGTACGACGGCGTGGCGGACTTCCTGCCCGGGGACCGGGTCTTCGCCAATGCCGCCAGCGTGCACGAGACCTCCACGGCCGAACTGACCCTCGCCTTGATCCTGGCCAGCCAGCGCGAACTGCCGCGGATCCTGCAGAACCAGCGGGAACGCCGCTGGGAGGGCCGCGCCACGGCCAGCCTCGCGGACCAGCGGGTCCTGATCGTCGGCTACGGCGGCGTGGGCAAGGCGATCGAGGACCGGCTGCTGCCGTTCGAAACCACGGTCACCCGGGTGGCGAGCCGGGCACGGACCGACGACCGCGGCCCGGTCCACGGCATCGACGAACTGCACCAGCTTCTGCCGGAGCACGACATCGTGATCGTCGGGGTCCCGCTCAGCGATGCCACCCGCCACCTGATTGACGACGCCTTCCTCGCGGCCATGCCCGACGGCGCGCTGCTGGTCAACGTGGCCCGCGGCCCGGTGGCGGACACCGACGCGCTGGTCAAGCACACGTCCGCCGGCCGGATCCGCGCCGCCCTGGACGTCACGGACCCCGAACCGCTGCCGGCCGACCATCCGCTCTGGGACATCCCCGGCGTCATCATCACCCCGCACGTCGGCGGCGCCAGCGCGGCGATGCGCCCCCGGATGGGGAAACTCCTGCAGCGGCAGATCGACCTGATGCTGGCCGGCGAACCGCCGGTGAACGTGGTGCTGAACGGGTAACGGCCCGGACCGGGATGCCGAACGGGGTCAGGCGGGGACGGCCGGCTGCGGCCTCCTACGCCGGGATTACTTCTTCCCGGCCAGGAGGTCCGCCACCACCTTGGCCACCCGGCGGGACCGCGTCTCGGCGGTCTTCGCGTCCGCCAGGGGTTCCACGTAGCGCCGCTGGCTGGAGTAGTTCAGGGTTCCGTAGAACTCCTTCGCCGCCGGCTCGGCCTCCAGCGCGGCGGCCAGGTCCTCCGGAACCTCGACGACGCGCGGCTGGGTGTCCACCTCGAGGTCGACCTCCACGGTGTCCCCGGCGGCCACGCCGGTCAGCACGCGGTTGGCGGCGCTGACGCCGATCATGTTCTGACCGCCCATCACGGCGATGCTGCTGCGGTAGCTGGCGCCGTTGATCGTCACGACGACCGGCGGTTTCCGGCCGGCGCCCAGCGCGGCAACGACCTCCTCCGGTACCTCGATGCCCGCCTTGTTCCCGCTGCCCACGATGGTGGTGGTGAATTTCATGATCACAGTATGCGCCCCGGGCTGTTGTGAACCGGTGCGGACCGCTCAGCCGCGCTGCCGCCGTCGTGCCTTCGCGGTGAGCTCGTGGGTGCCGTAGCTGTTGTCGTCCGGGTTGAGCGTTACGCCCGGTGCGACAAGTTCGTCGATGCGGTCCAGTACGTCGCGGGACAGGACGACGCCGGCGGCGGGCAGGTAGGACTCGAGCTGCTCCATGGTGCGCGGCCCGACGATGGCGGAGGTGACACCGGGGTGGTTGATCACGAAGCCGATGGCCAGTTCGATCAGGGTCAGCCCCGCCTTCTCGGCGAGCAGGGCGAGCCCCTCGACGACGTCGAGCTTGCGCTGGTTGGCCGGGCTGGCCATGTCGAACCGCGCCCCCGGCCGTGCCGCCGACGTCGGCGCGGAGGCCGCGTCCTTCCGCCAGCGGCCCGAGAGCCAGCCTCCGCTGAGCGGGCTGTAGGTCAGGGTGCCCATGCCGTGGCGCTGCACCGTGGGGAGGATGTCCTCCTCGATGCCGCGGACCAGGATCGAATACGGCGGCTGTTCCGTGACGAACCGCTCCAGGTGCCGGTCCCGGGATGCCCACTGGGCCTCGACAATCTGGGATCCGGAGTAGGACGAGGACCCGATGTACCGGACCTTGCCCTGCCGGACCAGGTCGGTGAGGGCGCCGAGGGTTTCCTCCACGTCCGTCTCCGGGCTGGGCCGGTGGACCTGGTAAAGGTCGATGTAGTCGGTGTTCAGCCGGCGCAGCGAGTCTTCGACCGAGCGGATGATCCAGCGGCGGGAGCCGCCGCGCTGGTTCGGGTCCTCGCCCATCGGCATGAAGAACTTCGTGGCCAGGACGACGTCGTCGCGCCGGCCTGCCAGCGCCTGCCCGACGATCTCCTCGGACGCCCCGTGCGAGTAAACGTCCGCGGTGTCGATGAAGTTGATGCCCGCGTCGAGGGCCCGGTGGATGATCCGGTGGGAGTCGGCGCGGTCGTCGTTGCCCCAGGGGCCGAACATCATCGCGCC